>JAJQES010000454.1 GCA_021201565.1 Tannerellaceae bacterium | reverse complement strand
AAATAACTTTTATTTATCTTATCTTACAAATATATATAGAAAAAAATGAGGAAATATTAAAAAATACTTCCTCATTTTTAGTATGATCAAACTGTGTTTATTTCTGCAGACCGGTATGCATGGCAGCAGCCGCTTTGCGTCCATCACCCATAGCAAGGATCACTGTGGCTCCACCCCGTACGATATCTCCTCCGGCATATACATCCTGAAGGTCTGACCGCATACTGCTTTCTTCTACGATAATGGTACCCCATTTGCTTACCTGTAAGCCAGGGAAAGAACTTGGGATCAAGGGATTCGGAGAAACTCCTACACTAACGATCACCAAATCAACATCTATCTCTTCAATTGCCCCGGCTACCGGAACAGGACGACGGCGTCCGGAGGCATCCGGTTCTCCCAGTTCCATCTTTTGCAGGCGCATCTGAGTGACCCGTCCTTTTTCATCTCCCAGATACTCGACCGGATTATGAAGAGTCAGGAATTCTACTCCCTCTTCTTTGGCATGTTTAACTTCTTCAACACGGGCAGGCATCTCCTCTTCACTACGGCGATATACAATCATAGCACGTTCCGCGCCTAAACGACGTGCCGTACGAACAGAGTCCATAGCCGTATTTCCTCCTCCGATCACAGCGACATTTTTCCCTAACAATACAGGAGTATCGCTCTCGGGATTCGCGGCATCCATTAGATTCACACGGGTCAGATATTCATTGGAAGACATTACTCCTACCAGGTTCTCACCCGGAATATTCATAAAATTAGGCAATCCGGCTCCACTGGCTACAAAGATCCCTTTAAAACCTTCTTCACGCAGATCCTCGTAACTGATAGTTTTTCCCACAATGCAGTTTTTAATGAACTGAACTCCCATTTTACGAAGGTTTTCGATTTCCACATCTACAATATGATTGGGCAAACGAAATTCAGGAATACCATATTTCAACACTCCACCGATTTCATGTAACGCTTCAAAGACAGTAACTCCATACCCCAGTTTCGCCATATCACCGGCAAAAGCCAGTCCGGCAGGACCAGATCCGACAACGGCAATTTTTATACCGTTGTTCTCCGCTACTTCCGGCACAGAGATCTGACCACTTTCACGCTCATAATCTGCCGCAAACCGTTCAAGATAACCGATAGCAACCGGTTCTTTTTTCAATTTCTGAATATAAATACATTGGCACTCACACTGTTTTTCCTGAGGACAAACACGCCCGCAGACAGCCGGTAAAGCACTTGTTTCCTTTAATGTCTTTGCGGCATTCAGAAACTCACCCTTTTCAATATATTTGATAAAAGTAGGAATGTTAATATTGACCGGACAACCACTCATACAGGTCGGATTAGGACAATCCAGACACCGCTGAGCTTCCAGAACAGCCTGTTCAGGGGTAAGACCCAGATTTACCTCTTCATTATTCCGGCTTCTATAGTCCGCATCCAGTTCATTCATCTGAACACGGGGAATATCCACACGTTCTTTATTCTTTTTGCTTTTACGTAACTCTTCTCTCCAGGATTCAGAACGACGTAAAGCGATTAATTCTTCTGTTGTCATGATTTACAATTAAGTGATTCTTACTTCTTTTCCACATCTTTATAGGCACTCAGGCGCATAAGCATCTCATCAAAATCGACCTGATGTGCATCAAACTCAGGGCCATCCACACAGACAAATTTTGTCTTTCCACCCACTGTAATACGGCACGCACCACACATTCCGGTTCCGTCTACCATGATCGTATTTAAAGAAGCCACTGTAGGAATATTGTATTTTTGAGTAAGAGCTGAAACAAATTTCATCATAACGGCAGGTCCAATGGTTACACATAAGTCAACCTGCTCACGGTTGATCACTTCCTCTACACCATGCGTCACTAATCCTTGTGTACCATACGATCCATCGTCAGTCATAATAATCACTTCTGCGGAATTAGCCTTCATCTGGTCTTCCAGGATCACAAGGTCTTTCGTTCTGGCAGCCAGTACCACTATCACACGGTTTCCGGCTTTATGAAATGCTTCTACGATTGGTAAAAGAGGAGCCACTCCCACACCACCGCCGGCACAAACAACTGTTCCGACTTTTTCAATATGGGTTGCTTGTCCTAAAGGGCCTACCAGATCGGTAATTTCATCCCCGACATTTAATTCACAGATTTTCTTTGAAGAACCACCTACTGCCTGAATGACAAGGGTTATAGTACCTTTTTCAGTATCTGCACCGGCGATCGTCAAGGGAATCCGTTCCCCTTTTTCACCCACCTTAACAATTACAAAATGGCCGGCTTTACGGGAACGGGCGATCAAAGGCGCCTCTACCTCCAGTTTAACAACATTGGCAGAGAAATATTCTTTACTAACAATTTTACTCATTTAAATCGTCCTGTTGAAAGTTTGTTTTGCTATATCGCAGCAAAAATACATTAAAATTGACAATTAACAATGCAAAATTGACAATTACGGACGAAATAATTGTCAATTGTCAATTATTCAAACAATCCCTCATCACGAATAAGCATCAAAATAGCAGAATGAGGAACAATCATATAGGTTTCCTCATTAAAACTAATTTCATAAGCGGCATTTTGCAGATACACAGCCAAATCTCCCTGATGAGCCTGGAGCGGTAAATAGTGTACCTGGTCCTTTTCTGTTTTTTTCCACACTTCAGTCTCTTCCACAGAAGATGGTAAAGGGTAACCGGGACCGGTTTTAATAATATAACCACTTTGAATTTTATCTCCCTGTTGTACTGTTGGAGGTAAATAAAGGCCGGATTTTGTCTGACTTTGGGGATTTTTGGGTTTGATCAATACCTTATCACCTACCATCAGGAACTTTTCAACATCTTTTTGATCAATTGATAATTGCATAATATATTGTAGATTAGATTGATTTTATTGACAATTTATAATAGATCATTCCGGAAATTTGTAAGGATAGTTTCGACAGTCCAATGCCTTGCGCTTGTCACGGCAGTGACAACCCGAAGGCACGGGAGTGTCATCCCGGAGACAAAAATGGTTATTCGTTTGCTTCATTTTCTCTTCCTATTAGTCCAATTATACTAACTCATAACCTGTTTTCAGATAGCAAAGCTAATTCCTTTTTTCGGCACCTACAACTTTTCGCAGCGTTCCTTTCTAATTTAAAGAGGCAAATATCTTATCAATTGTACATTGCCAATTGCCAATTATTCAATAAGATCTCCCTTTAAATACATTGGACTCACTTTCCGGATATAATAAACCGGTAAAAGTGGTCCGGTTACCGTTAAAGTTAGGCGATACAGTAGCCGTACAACGGTTACTGCCGGCATACATTTGTAAAGTTACATTCGCAGAAACTGCCACTCCCTGTACCTGCATACTAAAGGTAATATTCCCTTTTTTATCCGTTTTCATCTCTATATTGGACGCTGTTCCATCTACTGTAATTCCACCGATTCCATTCGGACCCGCATACCGGCTGTTGAACGCCAACTGTACTGTTGCCTTGTTCCCATGCAAGGAAACAAAATTTGTATTTGGAGTTACATATACATATTGTCCACGACGAAAATCAACCCGGTCTGCCTCCAATACAAACTCACGGTCTCTCATCGCCTGTTCTGCCTGCAGGTAAAGCAGGCTATCCTGAACTTCTTCGGCAGCTTTCCGGGCCATTCTTTCAGGAGAAGAAGTTCCACAGGAAGCCAGAAAAAGCAGCATACATAACAGACCTATTAATTTATTCATAATTATTTTCTTTTTAGTATATACTACAGTTCTATATTTAACTGATAATAAATTAGACAAAAAGAGAGGTAATAAGTTCAATCAGGAATGCTGTTTTTCAGGTTTTTAACAAGGAGAAAAAAGAATTTATAGTTGACTGCCGGCTCCGGTAACCATATTTATAACCTCTTCTACCGAACGGAGCAGAACAGGCTCTCTGTTTTCCATCTTAACCCGAATGTCTCCCTGATGAATACATTCGATATTTATTTGTCCACTCCGGATAGCTGATGGTAAATAACCATTCTTTATCATAGCATTCCCTACCCAATAAGCGGTATGAAAATCACCCTCTATTCCTATGGGCCGGACAGGTAGTTCCGCACTTAATTTACCGGTCGCCGCATCAAATACAATCCCTTCTTTGCCAAAAAATGTTTCAAAGTCTCCATTCAAAATAAGATCTTCCGGAGTACCACTGGCTAACTTCTTCTGTTTGCCAAGCAACCATAACTGATCTCCCATCTGAATAGCAGACTCCATATCATGTGTAGACAGAAGAATTGTTTTTTGTTGTTCTTTCGCCAATTTACGTAATAAAAGCATAGTTTCAATGCGGCTTGTCACATCCAGAAAAGCGGTAGGCTCATCCAGCAAAATAACCGGACACTCCTGAGCAAGGGCTTTAGCAATCATTGCTTTCTGTCTTTCACCATCACTCAACTCACCCACAAATTGATTAGCCTTATGAGAGATGCCGGCCATCTCCATAGAGAGCATGATAATGTCTTGATCTTTCTGTTTTAATTGTCCGAAAAATCCGGTATAAGGATGCCGCCCCAACGAAACTAACTCATATACAGTAATTCCGCCGGCATTTGTTTTTTCGGTTAAAACGACTCCCACAGTAAGAGAGAAATCAGATGGAGTATATTTTTTAAAAGATTTACCCAACATCTTTATTTCTCCTTTCAGAGGAGGCTGAAATCCTCCTAAAGTGCGCAATAAAGTAGATTTTCCTGCACCATTCAGGCCCAATAAACAGGTGACTTCCCCGGCATTTAATCTTACATTCAGGTCTTCATGCACAATTTTCTGTTTCCCATTTCGCAGATGGTAACCGATAGACAAATCCGCAGACTCCAAAGTAAGTGACTTCATCTTTTCCATTTAATTAAAGTACTGAATGTTTTTCCGGTTTATAATAACATAAATTACCACCGGCGCTCCCAGGAGAGGGGTTACAGCATTTAACGGCAAAAGGATATTTTTTCCGGGCAAAACCATTAGTAAGTTACATAACAACGCAACACATCCCCCTGTTAACAGGGTGACCGGCAATAGCAGTTTATGATTGGAAGAGCCTAACAAAAGACGAGCGATATGAGGAACCGCCAGCCCAATAAAAGAAACCGGGCCACAAAAAGCAGTAGTAGTAGCGGTCAGCAGTCCGGTACATAACAGGATCAGTGCCCGGGTCCTTTTCACCCGGATCCCCAGATTAGCGGCATACATCTCACCTAACAATAATGCATTCAACGGCTTGATCAGCAGGATTGATAAGAAAAGACCGGTTAACGAACAGGCACTATAGAAAGGCAATACTTCCAGGGAGACACCTGAGAAATTTCCTAACCCCCACATGACATACGCATGCACTTTATCTGCTGAAGCGTAAAAATTCAGCAGTGAGATAACGGAAGATGCCAGATACCCAATCATAATTCCGATGATCAGGAGCATTACGTTGCTTTTTACTTTGGAGGAAAAATAGAGAATGATTCCCAGGATCAGACATGCTCCCACAAATGCAGCCAGAATAATCGCAGGATAACCGTGAACAGGCAACTCTCCTAACTGAAAGAGAGAGCCGCCAAAATAAAGCATGACTGCTGCTACCCCCAAGTTTGCCCCATCACTGATTCCCAAAATAGAAGGACCGGCTAAAGGATTCCGGAATAATGTTTGTAATAATAAACCGCTCACCGCCAGTGAAGCTCCGGCTAATAACGCTGTAACGGCCTGAGGTAAGCGTGATTGTAAAACGATATTTTGCCAGGATATCTTTTCAGGAATTCCTCCTGTTAATATTTCCAGTACACTTTTTACAGGAATGGAAACAGAGCCATAGATCAGATTACCTAAAAACAGCATACATAGCAAAAGGCTCAAAAAAAGATATATCAGCACATGCTTATTCATCCGGCAAAGGTAGATATTTTCCAATAGACATTTTAGTTCTCCTCTTCAGAGTTATCCTGTCTTATCAGAGTTTTATCATATATATACAATGCAATTACTGCGATCAAACCGATGCCCAGAATAACCATCCACAAACGGGAAGGAGAATAGGTCTCCCACAAAATATTGGTCAACTCCCGGGAACTCAGGTTCAATTGTCCGGCCACATTGGCAAAATAGGCATCCTTTGACAGTCCTTCCGGCACCTGTAAATTATGTTCCATTGCGAACTGTTGTACGAAGGTTACTTTATCAGACAATCTCTGATATACATCCCCTGAAATGAATCCGGCTAAAATGGTTCCTAAAAATACCGGAATAAAAGAATATCCCATATAAAGAGCTTTTTTATCCGGAGGAGCTATCCGTCCGATATATTCCGTAATCTTCGGGGAACCGGCCATTTCTCCTAGAGCAAAAATGAGGATAGCGACTAATGTAAACAATACATTTTGAGACACAAGCGTCAGAGACATACCAATTGAACATACCAAAAAACCAGTCATCATAGATTTCAGGGGTTTCATTCTCATCACTATGCCCGACACTAAAATCTGGAAAGCTATGATATATAAAGAATCCATACTTACAATGAATTCCGGATCCATCACCCCTACCCCGGCACTATACCGGTCCGTAATGAAAGGAATATACTGATAAAAGAAATTAAACAACACACTGGTATCCACCCATTGCTCAATAAAAACAGGCAATGTGAAAAACAACTGGTTATACATAGTCCAGAAACCTGCCACAATAATCAGAAAGATTAAAAACTTCCGGTCCTGTACAATGGCAAACATATTCCGGAAAATCTGTCCAAATGTTTTTATCAAAGAACGATCCTTTATAACTGTATTTCTATCCGGTTCATTATAAAAGAATAACAATACAAAATTAAACAGGATTACAATCGCTGATATATAAAAGGCAAGATTAGAACCTTTATATTGTAATGCCACAATCGGTCCCAGGAAACCACCGATATTTACCATCATATAAAACAGACCAAATCCGATAGAAGCGGTCTCTTCCGTAGTAGTCTTTGCTATGGTAGCAGAAATCACAGGTTTAAAAAGAGCAGCCCCAAAAGCCAGATACAAATAGATCAGGAAAACCCCTGTAAAAGAAGAAAACACCGGGAAAAGAACAAAAGCCGACGCATATATAATAAAGGAAAGCATCAATACTTTTTTATATCCATACCTGTCAGCAATAGCTCCTGTCAGAACAGGCAAAAAATAAAGGATACCGGTACCCACTCCCATGATCCATCCTTTCTGACTCTGCGAAAACTCCAGTCCACCCTGATCGGACGATCCTGTCAGATAAGTTGCAAACAACATAAAAAAGCCATACCAGGCCCAGCGTTCCAATAACTCTATTGCATTCGCCACCCAAAAAGTACGTGGGAACTTGCTAAAAACACTCATATAAGTAATTGTTTATTTTTGACTATCCCGGTAAAGATAAAACATTTTTCCCTGTTATATCCACAAACAGGTCCATTTTTGCCTGAAAAGCCGGAAAGTAAAAAATGATGTTAGGATCTCTGTTGCAGCCTCAATCTATCAAAATG
>JAJQES010000124.1:3862-7558 GCA_021201565.1 Tannerellaceae bacterium | reverse complement strand
AGTTCAACCTTATTGATAGCGAACATGTTATTAATGAGTATCTGAATGAGGAGAAATCTGTTTTGGCAGAAGGCGCACAGGGTACTTTACTGGATATTGATTTCGGCTCCTACCCGTTTGTGACTTCTTCCAACACAATTTGTGCCGGTTGTTGTACCGGGTTAGGCGTATCCCCCCGTTCCATCGGGGATGTATATGGAATCTTCAAAGCCTACTGTACGCGGGTGGGCAGCGGTCCGTTCCCGACAGAATTATTCGATGAAACAGGCGATAAACTGTGCGAACTGGGACACGAATTCGGTTCTGTAACCGGTCGCAAACGCCGTTGTGGCTGGATTGACCTGGTGGCGCTGAAGTATGCTGTCATGATCAACGGAGTGACCCAACTGATTATGATGAAAAGTGATGTACTGGACGGTTTCGACACCATCAAAGCCTGTGTGGCCTATAAAATGAATGGGGAGGAAACCACCCGTTTCCCGTATGAAATTGATGAAACCATCGAACCGGTATACGTGGAATTAGAGGGATGGAAGACCGATATGACAAAAATGCAAAGCGAAGATGAATTCCCCGAAGAATTCAACGCCTATTTGTCATTCCTTGAAGAAGAACTGGGTGTTCCGATCAAGGTAGTATCAGTAGGTCCCGACCGTGCACAAACCATCATCCGGTACACCGAAGAAGGATAAATTGTCAGGTTGATATATAAAAAAGGCAGAAGAAAAGACCTCTACGGCTCCTTCTTCTGCCTTTTTTGATTCTGGCAGGTTTTTTGTTATAGAATAATTGGATTATAAATAAAGAAATTATGCAGATCTATTGGATTATATTTATTGGAGTAGCGGTATTAAGCTGGATCGTATCTTCCAGCCTGAAGAATAAATTTGATAAATACTCCAAAGTACCTTTACCGGCAGGAATGACCGGAAAGCAGGTAGCTGAAAAAATGCTTCGTGATAACGGCATTATGGATGTACGGGTAGTAGCGACCAACGGATACCTGACTGACAACTATAACCCGACGAATAAAACGATCAGTCTGAGTCAGGCCGTGTACAGCAGTAACAGCATTGCAGCGGCAGCCGTAGCAGCCCATGAGTGTGGCCATGCCGTGCAGCATGCCCGGGCCTATGCTCCGTTAAAAATGCGGTCTGCATTGGTTCCAATCGTTAGTTTTTCATCCAACATTATGACCTGGGTGATCCTGATTGGTATTCTGACTGTACAGACTTTCCCCGGTCTGCTCTTATTTGGAATTGGATTGTTTGCAACAACTACTTTGTTCAGTTTCATTACTCTACCGGTGGAGATCAATGCCAGTCAACGGGCATTAGGCTGGTTGAACAGTGCAGGTATTACCAATAATGCTACTCATGGAATGGCTGTAGATGCACTTCGTTCGGCAGCTTATACGTATGTAGTAGCAGCACTTGGTTCACTGGCAACTCTCTTATATTACATCATGATATTTTTAGGTGGGAGAAACCGTAACTAAAAGACTTAAATATATAAAACCCAAATCCAAAAACATGTTATACAACATTAGATATGTTAAATAAAGCAAAACAAAAGCATTTTATATCAAAAAACAATGTTGTATAACATAAAAAGGCATATATTTGTACTGTGTTTTTCATGGTATTAGATTTTAAGGTTAGCAATGAAGATTGGTTGTTCGTGAGAACAGCCTTTTCTTTTTTATAGACTTTTGCTTTTTCAAAAGACAACAAAATGATATCTTACCTCATTGTCATTTTTAAAACAACCAATCAGTTTTTTTCTTCATTACTTTTTAGTTATTTTGTATGGTAAAGTGTTATATCAATATGATTAATAAACGAAATATGAATGTACAGGCAGAAAAAATGAGAAGTTATTCTTCTATTTTTTCAAGTACTTCTTTTGCTAAACTATTAACAGAGGATGATTATACATTTATAAAAAGCAAAGTCGACAGATATGACAATAAACACATTGGTAAAAAGTTTGTAACTTATCTTGATTACATATCTTATATATATAAACAGTTACAACAGGATTATCAATGTGAATACATTTACAAAAACACGATTATTAATCAGTTACTCATTAAAGAATATGGTACCCAAAATACTCTTGCTGTTAATGAATTTAAAGTAGCAAATTCAATAGCAGACCTGGTACTATTTAATGGAACCAGTAAAGCTTTTGAAATAAAAACGGAATTAGATAGTTCCAAACGTTTGGATACTCAGCTTCACTATTACACAAAACTATTTAAAGAATGCTACCTGGTTACCCATGAAAATTTAGCAAATAAATACCTAAGTACTCCAGACAACATCGGTATAATTATAATAAAACCATATAAAGGAAGTTTGATATTAGAAGAAATAAGAGCTGCTCTTCCTAATAAAATAGATCCCTCCATATTAATGCGAAGCATACGAACACCGGAATACAAAAATATAGTAAAAACATATTATGGGTATCTACCGGAAATGAATAGTTTTAATATGTTTGAAATATGTCATAACTTAATAAAACAAATACCAGTCAAAGAACTACATGATTTATTTGTATCCGAACTAAAAAAAAGAAGATCCAATACAAATGTTTTGAAATTTTTCCCCAAAGAGCTCAGACAGTTATGTTTAAGCATGAATATCTCTATCCCGGAATATAATAATCTTGAGAATATATTATTAATACCAATAAAATCATAAGACTATGTACTATCCATATTTAAGAGGCAAACAATTTGAACTGCTTGCATTAAGAGATTTTGCAGATCATTATGGAAAGACCGACCTTATCGTTCCAATCATAGAGCCGGTGAAAGCAAGCTTTAATAGTATAAAGTTAGCTATTCATAAACTTCAGGAAAAAAACATACATTTTTTCTTTATTCTGAATCCTCAGTGTGGTGAAGTACAGAATAAAATAATGGAAATTACTAATGCTTTAGAGTTTGAGTTATCTGATAGAGACACCTGGACCCCGGCATTTATTGTGAACAATAACTATGATAAAATTTCAGAGACTATTATAAAAAAAGAATATGAAAGGGTAATGATAATCTGTAAAGATGGAATACAAAGTGATGATAGTAATTTT
Organism: Tannerellaceae bacterium; assembly: GCA_021201565.1. Taxonomy (GTDB): domain Bacteria; phylum Bacteroidota; class Bacteroidia; order Bacteroidales; family Tannerellaceae; genus UBA4116. Next base: position 4,459 of record JAJQES010000124.1, on the reverse strand, counting down.
GATAATTTCATACAACAACCTTATATATCAAAAGTAGTTATCAATTCCGCACATAATAGTCTTCGCAGAAAATTAAGCAGATTAGGGATAAAGGACATTATTTGCTTAGAAGATAATTTTAAACCTCAACAACGTAACAGTGAATATATAAATGTTCCTGAAGAATTATTTTCGGATGCTTACAAATATTATGAAGAAGAAGGCTTCAAAGGGATAGCAGATTATACAACTTTACCCAGTACATTTATAGATGGAGGTAGACTTCCTTACGCTATCGCTATTCACATGACGTATGAAAAGACAGAAGATCAGATTTTTGTCAGACATTTTGTATCTGATACAAATGATGATGATTCAAACATACAAGGCAAGTTTGGAGAAGCAGCCTACAAAGCGGTAACTTTTTTTAGAGACAAAGAATTAAATAATCAGGCTATCTCAGAACTTACTCAATTGTATAATGAAAGCCGTTACCCCGGATTAGGAGTAATAAAAAAGATATCTATTAAAAACAATATTGAATTAATGTTTGCTATTCTATCAAAATAACCTACAACTATGAAATTATGTGCTGATTGTTTTCAGGATGAGGAAATC
>JAJQES010000124.1:0-3852 GCA_021201565.1 Tannerellaceae bacterium | reverse complement strand
AATCCGGCAATTCATTAATTCTACTTCTAAAGAAAAAGGATTTTGTGATTATTGTAAAGAGGAGTCCTTCTTAATTAACATTGAAGAGTTATTGGATTTCTTTATAGAGTTTCTATCCATTTTCAGAGGGGATGAGTATGGGATTCCACTGATTGATCATATTCAAAATGACTGGAATCTTTTTAAATCACGGGAAATAGGGAAAAAGCTATTGTGTGATATTATACAGCAGAAAAATGTTTCAGATGACTGGCCTGAAAATAAAACGGCTTATACCTATGTAATAGATGAATGTGTCAGGTATTGGGATAATTTGAAACAAAGTTTAAAGTATCAAAGACGTTTTCTAACAAATGCTGAACGGTTGGATGAATATGGTTGGAACAGTTTATTCTACATAAATGCAACAATTAATCCAAATATAAATTTATACAGGGCACGCATCCATTTTGATGGAAAAATGGAACCATTTAAAAATCATGAAATGGGTTCACCCCCTCAGGAAAAAGCTACCGCCGGAAGAGCAAACCCAAGTGGTATACCCTACTTATACTTAAGTAAATCTCCGGAAACAACTATTTATGAAACCCGATCCAGTTATCTGGATCTTTTATCTATCGCGCTTTTTGTTTCTCATCCTCCCGGTCTAAATATTGTAGATTTCACCTCACATCCCAGTCCTTTGAATTATATGGGTAATATGATAGAATTAGCTAAAAGTAAATTTTTAAAAGAAGCAATAAGCAAAGATTTATCAAAACCGATGAGACGCTTTGACTCAGAACTGGAATATATCCCTACTCAATTTATATGTGAATTTATCAGATATAGTACAGGTGCTGATGGAATACAATTTAATAGTTCTTTACATAAAGGTGGCGTCAATATTGTGTTATTTGATCCTAATATGGTTAAATGCGTAAAAGTAGAGCTTCACCAAATAACAGATGTATCTATAACGTATGAATTGCAGAAATCTTAATCCTTAAACAATTTTTATCCCTGCCGTAATAAATAGAAACAGGATGTCGTATAAAAATTCCGTAAATAAGGAATACCTGCAAATAAGGCAGGGACTTTCCGGGGTTTTAATCCGAATTTGGTTTCGTAGTGGGGATTGATCAGGTAAAATTCTTCCCGGACCAGAGTTAGGTTGCACTGACGGATCAGGTTCCGGAAATGTTCGATCGTGGTGCGGCAGGATTTTATATCTAATAACTCATCAACCACAGGCTTTTCTTCTCCTCCCCAAACCAGGCACCGGCGATATAGAAAACGAGGTAATAAATGCAGGTAAGGCCAACGGGAAAGAAAACGGTTGCGGCAGATCTGCTGATGACCTCCAAACGGCATCTGCCAGGCCGGAAAAGCTATATAGAGCATTCCTCCGGGTGTGAGGAAACGAAGTGCCTGTGCTATAAATTCCCGTTTCCGGGAAATATGCTCGATCACATCGTGGATCAAAACAATATCAAATTGCCCGGTCTCCTCTTCCAGTTCAAAAATATCAGCGTGGATCAAACGCGCCTCCGCATGACGTTCGGCAAAGAATTCACGGGCCTGGCGAATGCGTGTTTCTGATATATCGACCCCTGTCACATGGCATCCTTTACGGACAAACGGAAGAAGATTCCCTCCGTCACCACAGCCGATTTCCAGAATGCGGCACTCCTCTACCCGCCCATAATATTGTTCCAAAAACGGGATAAAATATTTTTGGGAAGTATCTGCCAACTCTTCAAAATATTGCCTTCTGTTTGTATGTCTTTGCTGCATTTGGATACAAAGTTACAGAAAAAGTTGTTTATTAGATAACAAAACAGGTACTGCCGATTGTTTTTCCGGATATAGGAATCGGGTTTATGAAGAACAAATTCAAAATAATATTACTTTTGTAAATACTAAAAATTAATTCAATAGTGGATAAAAGAATTAAATTAAGAGTACAGGGGCTTACGAACAGCCAGATCCAGTCAGGAGCCTATGCTTTGATCCTGGCAGAGGAAGACGGCCTGCGCAGAATCCCTATTATTGTAGGGACCGCTGAAGCACAATCCATTGCCATTGCGCTGGAGCAGATTACTCCTCCCCGGCCGCTCACCCATGATCTGTTTACTGTTTTCTCACAGGCATTCAATATTGAACTGCTGGAAGTTTATATATATAAATTTGAGGATGGAGTTTATTATTCCGAACTACTTTTCCATAACGGGGAGAGAGAAGTCCGGCTGGATTCACGTACCTCGGATGCCATAGCCATTGCTTTGCGGGTGAGTTGTCCGATCTTTACAACAGAGGAAATCCTGCAGGAATGCGGTGTCGTATTAGAAGATTCTCTGTTCAACGAAGAAAAAGACGAGGATCTGGAAGAATTCATAGAGGATCTGGAACCGGAAGATCTGGAAAGTGAGGAGCAATTATATAAGTGGCTCCGTCTACTGGAAACCGACGAGTTACAGGAAAGAATGGAAGAGGCAATCGGTGATGAGAATTACGAACATGCCAAAATGTATAAAGACGAATTACAAAGACGAACTGAAACAGGAGAAATTTAATGGAACCAACCCTTGGCTTTACTTTTGAATCGTTCCTTCGGGGAGCTTTAGGAATGATCGCGATCACCGGTGTATGCTATCTGATAAGCTACGACCGGAAAAAAATTGACTGGAAACTGATAGGAGGCGGATTATTGATGCAATTCATCCTGGCACTTGCTATCCTGTATGTTCCTTTTGTCAGTCTCCTGTTTGAAGGAATAGGAAGAGGTTTCATTAAACTGATGGACTTCACACACGAAGGATTAGTTTTCCTGTTAGGTCCCTATGCAAACCGGGCAAATGGATTCAGCTTTCTGCTACACTCCCTGCCGATCGTTATCTTTTTCTCGGCGCTGGTTTCGCTGTTTTATTACTGGGGCATTATACAGCGGGTAGTCGCCGCATTCTCCTGGGTATTACGTAAATTCATGAATATATCGGGGGCTGAAGGATTAGTGAGTGCGGGAAATGTATTTTTAGGCATGACCGAATCACCGGTATTGATCAAGAATTATCTACCGGCGATGAACCGTTCGGAACTATTTTTGGTAATGGTAGCCGGTATGGGAACCATCTCCGGTGCCCTTATGGGCACTTATATCGGAATGTTGGGCGGAACTGATCCTGCTACCCAGTTACTCTTTGCCAAACACTTATTATCCGCTTCTATTATGGCTGCTCCGGGTGCCATTATTATTGCCAAGATGCTTTGTCCGCAAACCGAACCGGCCCATGATCACTTTGTGGCAATAGAGAAAACAGGTAAACATGCCAACGCATTGGGAGCTATTTCGGCCGGCACCTCCACGGGGATCAAATTAATGGTCAATATTGCCGCTATGTTGCTGGTTTTTATCGCCCTGGTAGCGCTATGTAACTATATTCTGAGTGATATTATCGGACATTATACAGGACTCAACAAATGGATTGTAGAGTTTACCGGTGGCAAATCCACCGGACTTACCTTTCAGTTTCTGGTTGGAGTTATTCTCTCCCCTTTTATGTGGCTGATCGGAGTACCGGTAGAAGACATTATGACTACAGGAGCCCTGTTCGGACAAAAGACAATTCTAAACGAATTTGTCGCTTATTATCAGATGACTGAATGGAAAGCCATGGGTCTATTTACACACGAGAAATCCATCATTATGTCTACCTATCTCCTGTGTGGTTTTGCCAATATCTCATCCATCGGTATCCTGATCGGAGGTATGGGCGTACTGGCTCCCGAAAAGAAAGAAATGATCACCCGGTACGGTTTCCCTGCTATGGTAGGGGGAGCACTGGTATCGATCCTATCAGCTACCATTATCGG
>JAJQES010000265.1 GCA_021201565.1 Tannerellaceae bacterium | reverse complement strand
ATATGAAAAAGATTGGATTTCTAATATTATCCCTCTTTATAACAATAGGGATAGCCTATGCGGATAATGATAAAATTACCACTGATGTGAACGAATTGCCTGCCGGCAGCCGGGAATTTATTGCCAGGTGGTTTACAGATACAAACATTGCCCATATTAAGATCGAACAAAACCTGATGGGCACAAAAGGATATGAAGTGCTGCTGACCAACGGGATTGACCTGGAATTTAACAGAGAGGGTGAATGGACTGAAATTGACGGAAACGGAGCGTTGCTTCCGGAAGAGATTCTCCCCTCTGGGATTACCAGTCAACTCCGGACCAATTATCCCGGACACTCCATCCTGAAAATGGAAAAGAAACGGAACAATCACTGGGAAGTCAAACTGACCAATCAGTTAGAACTCACATTTGACCAGGCCGGGAGACTGGTTGATATAGACAATTAAAACCAAAAGAATATGAGAAAATATTTCACAGGATGCTTAACAGTCCTTCTGGTAAGCATCTTTGCCATTGCCTGTAATGACGAAGAGAAAGACTATACGATCACTCCTACCGAAAAATTGTCAACAGCCTTACAACAAAGATTTCCGGAGGCAACCAATATTCAGTGGGAAAGTATCAACGAACATTATATAGCCAGTTTTACTCAGAACGGAATAGCCTATAAAGCCTGGTTTGATGAATACGCATTATGGTATATGACCTCTTACCCTATTTCCTATACAGAAATACCGGAACTGGTCATGAATACCCTTTCCTCCAGTGCTTATGGAAATATGGTTGTAAAAGGAGTGGAATTAGTAGAGCAGATAGATATCCTCTATTATCGTTTCAACGTATCCGACAGCGGGGCAAACGGATATGTCAATATCTCAGGGGCAGGCCAGGTTCTCTAAATAAGGAAAGAATAAAAAACAAATGAGAATGTATCGAAACCGATACATTCCCATTTATCAGGTTCCGCTGAACCCATGGATAGTGTGTAAAAAATTGTTATGTGTGTGAAAGTGTATGTATGTGTATATTAATTTATTTCCTTTCCTTCTTCATCCAGTAAAACCACTTTGTCTACATCGTCTACGGTAAGTGTTACCTTAGCCTGTTTCGTTTCTTCGTTCCAGGCAATTTCTTTTATTGTATTTTCTTCGGATAGTTTATTAACCGCCTCCTGTACTTTTTCAGGAAGTGCAGACAGTTCTACGACTTTGAAGTTATCTTCAGCCACGACAGTCGTTTCTACCGGTTGATTTTTACATTCCTGTTTTTCAACCTGCTGTGCAGAAACAAAAACACTTGTTCCTAAAATCAAGGCAAATGATAATAATACTTTTTTCATCGCTCAAATTTTTTAATTAATAATTTCTTCGTCCATGTGTGGAACAGTTCCACGTTAATTATATATCCAATACCCGTGCCAAATGTCAAAAAGCCCTCTCACAAACCCACAAAACACTAATAAACAAATCATTAACCAGAAAACACATCTTCCCTTAAAACAATCACAAAAGTGTGGAAGTGTGGAATTATTCCACACCCACTCCTGTGGAGTCCCTTTTGTTTCCCGGCTTGACCGGGAACCGCAAAGAAGCAAACCCTATCATATTTATAATTGTAACTCACGTCTGTTCTGATGCGGTCCCCAATCAAGTTGGGGAACAAGATTGGTTTCATTTATTTTTCCCAAAGATCTATCCTTCTTGACAAAGCCAATTGTCAGTTGTCAATTCTCAATTGTCAATTGAAAAACCTATCTTTGTTATCACTATGCTGGGTACGGTTGAAAATAAAATACGGTTCAAGGCCATTCTTATCTACCTGATCGTGGCACTTATTTGTGGGGGGATGATCTTTTATATTTATAATCTCAGAGCATCCATTGACGATTATAAAAGCAATATCGAACAGTACAATGAAGAGATCCTGCAAATGGATAGCCTGGTACGGTTTATCAATGTGACCCAGGAAGAGGCCAACCGGTATGTAATGACCCGCCGTCTGGTGCATCTCCGGCAATTCCGTAGTCACCTGGAAATCATAGAAAATCAACTGGACTCCCTGCGGCCTGAACAAGCGGATCATAGCCTGTTTGATGGAATGAATGAATTACTAAAAGAGAAAGGCTCCATCATTACCCGGTTGAGCCGGCAGTTCTCCGTCCAGCAGGAACCCGACAGTGTACTGGAAAGGATGATCATGTATGAACCTATCGTTCAAACCGACTCGATTCTGATCACAACCGTATCGCAGGATACAACTATTCATATACCGCCCCCCCAACGGAGAAATATTTTCCAGCGGCTCTTCACTTCCCGGAGCGAACAGGATACGGTCTATTCTATTTCAACCACCCAGACGGATACCCTGATTATCCTCAACCAACCCGATAGTATCCCTATCCTTTCCGAAATAGGAACCTATACGGAACAGATCCGGCAGGATTACCAGCAACGTATCACGTCTATCCAAAATGAAGTGAACCAGCTTCTTATTGCCGACCAGGAAATCTCCACCCGTATCTCCGGCTTATTAATTCACCTGTATAGTAGTTCTATACGGAATATACTAAACCGTATTGATGAGCAGGAAGAGGAAATCCGGCATGTAAACTCCCTGTCCGTACGTACGGGAATCGTGGCCCTGGCACTGATCCTGCTATTCATAATTCTGATATTCAGCGATGTAAGTAAAGGGTTACGGGTACGCCGTGCCCTTGAAGAGGCCAATAAACGGATCGGGGAGACACTGGAAAGCCGTCATAAATTATTTCTTTCCGTATCCCATGACATAAAAACCCCCCTTAATTCTATTTTGGGGCAACTGGACACAAAAGAGCAACCCCTCTCTTTTTCAGAAGAAACCCTCTCTTCCATGAAAAATGCGGGAGAACATATTCTCTCCTTACTCAATACCTTAGTCCAGTTTTCGGGTCTGGAACAGGGAGTCCTTCAGGTTCACCTTTCCTCTTTCCATGCCGGCCGGCTTTTCCGGGAAGTCACAGCGATCTGTGCTCCGTTAGCTGCCCGGAAAGGGCTCCGGTTCATCGGAAAAGGTACGCCGGATCCTACGCTTTATCTTCATTCCGACCCGGTAAAGATCAAACAGATTCTCATCAATTTGCTCTCCAATGCCATCAAATATACACCAAGTGGTGAAGTTGGGCTTGAATTCAGTTACGAAAATGGAAAACTTACCTGTACTGTCTCCGATACAGGTTCAGGTATTTCCGATGAACAAAAAGAGTTACTTTTCAGTCCCTTCACCCGTTTGGAAGGAAATAGCTACATGGCAGAAGGAACCGGCGTAGGCATGTATGTGGTAAAAGGACTGGTCAGCCTGTTAAACGGCGAACTGACCGTACGGTCTGTACCGGAAAAAGGGACTTTGATTACAGTCTGCCTTCCTATATACCAGGTAGAACCGGTGGAGAAATCCCCCCGGGAAATTCATACCCTACTATTAATAGATGATGATCCCTCTTTCCTTACCGTACTGAGTCATCTTATTACACAGGCCGGTTACACATGTGAGAGTTGCAGTCCCGGAAAAGAGTTTGAAGAAAACCTCAACACTCTCTCCTCATACGATCTGGTCCTGACCGATATGGAAATGGGCAATTGGTCCGGTACAGACATTCTGCAGGCTGTACGGCAAACCGCTCCGGACATTCCGGTATTCGTCATGACCGGCCGGGATGATTTCAACCTGGAAATAGCTTCCCGGCTGGGGTTTGATAATTATATAAGTAAACCCATCACAAGCAGTTCGTTTGAGGCCCTTATAAAAGGAGAAAAACCGGAAAAAAAGAATGAAACTTCCTCTCTGAAAGAGATGTTTGCCGGGGACCCCAAAGCTCTGGAGGAAGTGTTAGATACATTTATCAATAGTACCCTCCTCCACATTGCCGGTCTCCAGGAAGCTATCGAAAAAGATGATTTCTATAAAGCCCGGCAGATCGCCCATAAAATGCTCCCCATGTTCATTCAATTGGATGCCGGTGAAGTTGTCACGCTCCTCAAAAAGATGGACAGCCGCCGGAACAGCCTTCCGGAAAACCACCCGGAATGGAAAACAGAAACAGAACTTATCATAAGGGAAAGTGGGGAGTTACTATTGAGATTAAGTACCCCTGGCACCTCATCCCCCCTTGCTTCGGGTTTATAACCCGGAGCAGAAACAATTGGAAGTTTCTAACTTCTATAGCTGCATAGCGGCTATAATTCGTAATCATAGAGATGCGTCTTTCTGCCGCAGGTAAGTTAAAAACTTACCTATGTTTCGCTTCCAGGTTAAAAACCTGAAAGAGTGAGATTTTTTATTTTGCTGGACGGAGGGGATCTCCGGATCCCCGACTAAAGAGTCTTCGGATTTGCAATCCGTTTTACCAAATAGTTGCAATAATTTCAATGGTATTTACCGGTTACCGGATCCGGAGATCCGGACATTCATATTAGTTCAGATTGCAAATCCTCACGTCCAATTACCTATAGTTAAACCCTATAGAACAGAAAGTAGACAAGCTCCGGCAATACATACACCACCCGGAAACAGTCCTGTTTTTTTATATTCTCTTCATTAGTTAATAACTTCTTGGTACGGTTCAAAATCAGTATATTTTTCGGTTTTAATTATATCTCCCTGTTCATCATAATAGGTCCAGGTACCGATTGGAGTATGAGGAAAATCATTCTCCCACCAATTAGCACATATAACTTCCGACTTTAGCTGCCCTTCCGGATAAAACTCTTTTCTGATGAAATAATAAAATGGATTATCATACTGGCTGGTAACATGCTCTGGTTGTTTAGGATAAATATAATTTTCCCATTCAATAAGTTTCCCATTCTCATCATAGGAACACCATTCGCCAACATTTACTATTTGAGCTAATAAATCTCCCATATACCCCTCACTTTGTAACATACCATTGGCGCGAAAGTATTTCTGTAAGTAAACTACTTTTACCGGATTACCGGCAGTAATTATAAATTCTTCCTTTGGGAGATACTTACGGATAACACTCCCATTGGGGTAAATAACCTCGTTGTAAGGTTCTGAAGCACTCTGTCCATATACATACAGGGTTAAAACAAGTAGTAGAAGAGAGGTATATATTCTTTTTCCGGTTATACACATATAATAAAATTATAGATTCTCCAGATTATAATAATGAAGTTTATTATACAGTGTCTTCCTGTCAATCTTCAATAAACGGGCAGCAGCGGCTTTGTTTCCCTGGGTGATCTTCAGGGCCGCCTCAATTTTCTTCTTTTCATCTCCTTCATACTGAGAGATCTCTTCTTCTTTTCTTTCCTCTTTCAGAAAGTCCGGTAACTGTTCCGGGGTGATCAGGTCCCCCGGCGCAAACAAGGCAGCCCGGCGTATTACATTTCTTAACTCCCGCAGATTTCCTTTCCACACATATTGTCTGAATAGCTCCATAACTTCAGGAGAAAAACCGGCTACCTTTTTTCCTAACTCCTGATTCGCTTCCTGCAAAAAGGAAGCGGCAAACCCTGGAATATCTTCTACCCGCTGACGCAACGGAGGCATCTGCAGGCTGAACTCATTCAGCCGGTGATACAAGTCTTCCCGGAACCGTCCTTTTTGCATAGCCTCTCTCAACTCCTCATTGGTTGCCACAATGATCCGGAGATCGACCCGTATATCAGTGGCAGAACCTACCGGACGAATGGTTCGTTCCTGCAGCGTACGTAATAACTGAACCTGAACATCATAGGGCAAATTTCCCACTTCATCCAGAAAGACCGTTCCCCCATTCGCTTGTTCAAAGACTCCTTTTTTATTGTTGATAGCTGAAGTAAACGATCCTTTCAGATGGCCAAACAGTTCACTGGGCGCCAGTTCGCGGCTCAGGCTCCCACAGTCTACTGCAAGAAACGGTTCCCGGCTCCGGCGGCTCTCCTGATGGATCATCCGGGCGGCATATTCCTTTCCGGTTCCACTTTCGCCGGTGATCAGTACCGACATATTTGTGGGGGCTACAATCCGGATGTGTTCATACAATTGTTTTGCCTGGGGACTGGAACCATACACTATTTCTTTTTCCATACTCACCGGTTTCACAACAGGCGTTTCCACTCCCCTACCAGGTTTACCAGCAAATGCCTGTTCAATCTTCTGTTTCAGAACAGACGGTTGAAGAGGCTTTTCCAGATAATCAGCCGCTCCTAACTTCATAGCTGCCACAGCACTCTGTACCCCGGCATAACCGGTCATTATGATAACCGGCAACTCCTTTTTCTGCTCCCTAATCCAGGCCAGTAAGAGAATTCCATCCCCATCCGGCAACCGGAGATCAGTTAATACCAATTGGAACTCCTCTTCCTGAATTTTCTCTTTTGCCCGGCGGCAATCCATCACCACCGAACAGACATACCCATTCGTTTCACACCACTTCCTGAGAAGGGTACCAAACGCCATATCATCTTCCACAATCAGGATCTTATCCGCCATATAAATATTTCCCTTTTTAAAGATAAACAAATATACTACTTATTTCTATTCCAGCTCCATTTTCTACAAACATGCTGTGGATGCATCCGCAAACTGTAGAGTACCCGTACCCAATATGGGTTTCTCTAAGCCGGGAGTTTCAAAATAGGTTTGATTTTCTTATCTTTGTAGAATGAAGGCAAAACGTATCCTCTCAGAATTTAATAATGAATTGAAGCTAAAAGGCTTTAAAGCATTCCGGATTGAAAACGACAGTAGTGCGACCCGCACATACAGCCGGAAAGAGTTCTATAAAATTTGCCTGACTACCGGCAAAAGCATTATTCACTATGCCGACAGAAGCTTTGAGCAGGAAGGCACTATTTTGTTTTTTGGCAATCCCCATATCCCTTATTCCTGGGAGACCATCTCAACGACTTACATAGGCTATACCTGCCTTTTTTCAGAAGAATTCCTTAAACAATCCGAACGTTCGGAGAGCCTGTTGCAATCCCCTTTTTTCAAAATTGGCGGCACACCGGTTTTAGAAATCTCAGAACAGCAGCGGATATTCCTCAATTCCCTTTTCCAAAAAATGATTGAAGAGCAGGAAAGCGATTATACATTTAAGGATGAACTGATGCGCAACTACATCAGCCTCATTATCCACGAAGCATTAAAAATGCAACCGTCAGAGCACTACTACCAGACTAAAAAAGCCACGGCACGGGTTACCTCCGTATTTCTCGAATTACTGGAAAGACAATTCCCCATCGAAACTCCCGACTATTCATTGCAATTAAGAACAGCACAGGATTATGCCCGGTACCTGAATGTCCATACAAACTATTTAAACCGGGCCGTAAAAGAGGTAACAGGGAAATCAACCACGACCCATATTACGGAACGAATTATTACCGAGGCTAAAGCCTTACTCCAACATACCGACTGGAATATATCGGAAGTGGCCTACGCTCTTGGTTTTGACTATCCCACTTATTTTAATAACTTCTTCAAAAAACATACAGGGACTAATCCCCGGTCATTACGGGAAGAGATGGTTTGAATATCTTAATAATTGGTTTGAATATCGTTAACCCGTACGG
>JAJQES010000443.1:6860-7573 GCA_021201565.1 Tannerellaceae bacterium | reverse complement strand
GAGATAAAGAGATTCTATACTCCAGAGCAATTAAGGCCGGAAAAAGAATTTATTACTTGGATGTAAAGAAGAATTTAAAAGAAGATTTATTTCTGGCAATTACCGAAAGTAAAAAAGTACAGAACAAAGAGAATTCTCAGTTAACATTTGAGAAGCATAAAATTTTTCTTTATAAAGAGGACTTTGATAAGTTCATGACTGGTATGGCAGATGTTATAGAATACATTAAAAAGTGTAATGGACAGAAGCCGGTGGAAGAGATTATTTCTTCGGAAGAAGAATTACAGGAAATAAAGATCGATATTGATTTTTAAATAAAAATGGGCTACCTGATCAAGCAGCCCATTTTTATTTAGGTAGATTCACTATTTTACCTAATTTCCGTCCGGTATTAGTCAGCCGGGTGAATCGCTTCTGTTGGACATGCGTCTGCGCAAGTGCCGCAGTCAGTACACATTTCGGGGTCAATCTGATAGATGTCACCTTCAGAAATAGCGTTTACAGGACATTCATCTATGCATGAACCACAGGCAATACAATCTTCGCTAATTAAATAAGCCATCTTCTTAATGTTTTTAATTGTTAACTATTAGTTGCTACAAAAATAGAGGTTTATTTGTATTTAAAAAACTATCCGGCTTAAATATTTTTGATTCCTGTACAGAGTTCATACTAATAAAAGCATATCTGCGTTTAGAATAATTTGATGAAAT
>JAJQES010000443.1:0-6850 GCA_021201565.1 Tannerellaceae bacterium | reverse complement strand
TTATAGGAGTGTTTATCTGGAGTTGTACATTCTCTTTTTCACAAAAAGAAAGTATGATCAAACAACCGTATGTAGATTTTCGGAGCTATCATCTGGGTTTTCATTTAGGACTTCATGTACAGGATTTATTTATAAAAAACAGTCTTACTTTTTATGATGACCAGTATTGGTGTGCTGATGTTCCTGATTATAGTCCGGGAATTAGCCTGGGTATTATAATAGATAAAAGGATACATTCTTTCTTTAATATAAGATTTATTCCCACTATGCATTTAGGTACTAAAAAAGTAGTATTTAAAGAGCAACAAAGTAAAATTATACAGATAGAGACTCTCCATTCTTATTATTTACAGCTTCCGGTGGAAATAAAATATAGAGCTGTACGGATCCATAATTATGCTCCTTATTTAACAGCCGGGGGATATGGTATATATGATCTGGGAAAACAAAAGTATGCACCTATGCAAATGAAAAGATTTGATTATGGAATCACAATCGGAATCGGATGTGATTTTTATTTCAGATATTTTAAATTTTGTCCGGAAGTTCGTTTTAACTTTGGATTGAGAGATATTCTCCGTAAACCAACAGAAAACCGGTTACTTGAAAGTCCTTTTCTTTCAGCTTTAAGCGGTGCAAAGTCCCGGATGATAATGATCGTATTTAATTTCGAATAAGAAGTTCAATATAAATATAAGCTGCCGGAGCTGCCATCATAATACTGTCGAACCGGTCCATCATACCTCCATGACCCGGTAAAACATTTCCGGAATCCTTAATTCCCAGTGTCCTTTTCAATAATGACTCGGTTAAATCTCCCCAGGTTGCAAAGATTACAATTGTTGCTGCCAAACCTAACCACTGATAACTATGCACATCGGGTGAATAATAAGAGAAAATAAGAGATGTCAGTAATGCAGCTATCATTCCGCCGATAAATCCTTCCCATGATTTTTTAGGGGAAATACGTTCAAATAATCTGTGTTTACCGAATAGAGATCCAAATACATACGCACCGGTATCGTTTACCCAGACAAATATGAAAATAGCCAGTAGATATAAAGGATTGTACAGAACTATTCCGTCAGCATCCGGAGACGTTACAACAAAATTCAACAGGGAGAAAAAACCGGCACAATAAATCTGCGGGAATAAGGACAGTGCCCAATTATTAATCGGATTTGTTTCTTTAAAGTATAACTCAGAAATAAGAGTATACATAATAAACATGAGATATGGTAAAAAAATGGCACCATCTGTTTTTCCATTAGCGTATAAAAAAGTGGCAACAAAAAGATATACGCCTCCCAATACACTGATTGTTCTTTTTATTCCCGCTTTTTCATAGTGTTGTACTAATCCGTAAAACTCCCATAAGGTAAGTCCTGTGATCAGACAGAACAATAAAAGAAAACTAATGGGATGATAACAAATGGCGCCCACTATCACGGTGACAAAGATAATCCCGGTTAATGCTCTCTTAATCAGATTTTTCAATGTCGTATCGTTTTAAAATGATTATTTCTAATAGATTTGATTAAGGTTCTTCAGTCTCTCCGGAAACACTATTTGGTTCCGCTTTATCCTCTTCGTGAATTGTTTCTGTAGGAATAATAGCCGGGACATCTGTGTCTTTCTCTGCTTTCTCTTTCAACATTTTGTTATGTTGTTCCATAATCTCATCCGAACGGGATATCCATACACGTTTTCCAAAAATGTTTTCTACATCTTCAGTATAAATAACTTCCCGTTCCAATAAAACCTGAGCCAATTGATTATGTCCCTCTTTGTTTTCCGAGAGAATTTGTTTTGCCCGTTCATATTGTTCGGTAACAATGCGCTGTACTTCCTCATCAATGAGTTTGGCTGTTTCTTCACTGTAAGGCTTTGTGAATCCCCAATCCTGGCCGGATGAATCATAGTAATTCAGGTTGGGTAATTTTTCACTCATACCAAAGTAAACAACCATTGCGTAGGCTTGTTTAGTAACTCTTTCCAGGTCATTAGATGCTCCGGTAGAGATCTTATTCATGAATAATTCTTCAGCAGCCCGTCCACCTAAAGTTGCACACATTTCATCCAATAACTGTTCTTTGGTCGTGATTTGTCTCTCTTCAGGCAAGTACCAGGCAGCACCTAAGGCTTTTCCACGGGGTACTATTGTTACTTTTACCAGTGGATTCGCATGTTCCAACATCCAGCTTAAGGTAGCATGGCCGGCTTCGTGGATCGCAATGCTACGACGTTCCTCTGCGGTAGTAATACGGGTACGTTTTTCCAAACCTCCGACAATCCGGTCTACTGCATTCATAAAATCATCTTTCTGAACAAACTTTTTCCCGTTACGGGCAGCAATCAAAGCTGCTTCATTACATACATTGGCGATATCAGCTCCGGAGAATCCTGGAGTTTGACGGGCCAAAAAGTCTGTATCTATACTGTCATCGATTTTAATGGGACGGAGATGAACTCCAAATATCTCTTTCCGTTCGTTAAGATCCGGCAATTCAACATGGATCTGACGGTCAAAACGGCCGGCACGTAGAAGAGCTTTGTCCAGAACATCCGCTCTATTGGTTGCAGCAAGAATGATCACCCCACTATTGGAACCAAAACCGTCCATTTCTGTTAGAAGCTGATTCAGGGTATTCTCTCTTTCATCATTACTATTCATGTTGATGTTTTTTCCTCTGGCACGTCCTACTGCATCAATTTCGTCAATAAAGACAATGCAGGGGGCTTTTTCTTTAGCCTGGCGGAAAAGGTCACGAACTCTTGAAGCACCCACTCCAACAAACATTTCCACAAAGTCAGAACCGGATAGTGAAAAGAAAGGAACATCCGCTTCACCTGCCACAGCTTTCGCCAACAGCGTTTTTCCTGTTCCCGGAGGGCCAACTAATAAAGCTCCTTTAGGGATTTTACCTCCAAGTTCCGTATATTTATCCGGGTCTTTCAGGAATGAAACAATCTCTTCCACTTCCTGCTTTGCCTCGGAAAGACCTGCAACATCCGTAAAAGTGACTTTACTATCATTTTCTTTATCAAATAAACGGGCTTTTGCTTTTCCTACGTTGAATACATTTCCGGCTCCTCCACCTCCGGCTCCTGACATTCTCCGCATTAAGAAGATCCACAGAAGAATAAATAGGGCAAAAGGAGCTAATGAAATCAGGATACTCCAGAAAGCATCATCTCCTTCTTCGTACCGGATTTGTGTATCAATATTGTTTTCTGCGACAGCTTTGTCATAAAAATCAGAAAATTTGTCCGCAGAGGGAATTTTAACAATGATTTTCGGAGAATCACCTAATTTAGAAGTTTCTGTTTTAAAGACTTCCGCTACCTTATCACTTTTTACAGTGGCCTCCAGCATATTCTTACGGTTGAAGACAACCATTTTGTCAAAAACATTCTCTTCTGCCAGTTTTTGAAATTCTGTCCATCCGATCTCTTTCGTGGTAGAATTGCCTCCGGAGACGTAAAGCCCGACCAGTAAAGCGATGATAAGCCCATAGACCCAATAAATATTAAATCGGAACATTTTAGGCTTTCCCTCTTTCTGAGGCTTATTCGATGTATTATTTTTGTTTTCCATACATTCTTTCTTTCTACTTTAACGTAGTAATTAATCTATATTCTCTATGTATTCCAGCTTGGCGTCCGCCCAGAGATTTTCCAGATTGTAAAACTGGCGGAGTTCCGGAACAAATATATGAACAATAACCGTGCCATAATCCAGGCCTATCCATGTGGAATTTTGTTTTCCTTCGGTTGATAAAGGCTTTTCTCCGGCATCTTTCCGGACCATATCCCAGACTGAATCTGATAATGCAGAAACCTGAGTAGGTGTATTCCCTTCACAGATCACCATATATTGACAAATTGCTCCTGGTAATTGGGTTAAATTAACAATGACGATGTTTTTGCCTTTTTTTTCCTGAAGGCCCTTGACTATTGTATCTACTAATTTTTTTGTTTGATCCATTTAGAAATTATTGTAAAACAATTTAAGGCAACAAATATACTTCTTAATTATTTAATTCCTGATTGTATATCTGATAATTTACCTCTATTAGCTGATAAATTCAGAACAAACGCTTTATTAAAAAGTTTAATCTGATAAATATTTGCTCTAATTTTTTGGAAGAAATAAAAAACCCTCTATCTTTGCACCCAAATTATGGAAATGTAATTTCCGCACTGTCCTATGGTGTAATTGGCAACACGTCAGATTCTGGCTCTGAAATTTAAGGTTCGAGTCCTTATAGGACAACTTTCAAAAATGAAGCGTAACTATCAATTAAGTAGTTACGCTTTTTTGTTTTTATTTTTACACAACTCTTACAGTGCGAATAGAATACATTAGAAAAAACTTCCGTTCTCTATGATTTAATTTATCATCTCTTATACTAAAGATTAGTATCATCTATGTCTTATCCTTCCTGTTCACCCGGGTGAGTCAGGTGTTCCACCCGGATGAAGCAGGTCCCCCACCCGGGTGGAACACCTGCTCCACCCGGGTGAAATCTACATTTCTTCTGCGGGTTTGTAAGATTTGAGGCATGAGAAAAGAAAATATCTATAGAAGGTAATTCACTTTGGTAAGAGGTTTTTATTTATAGTTAATCCATTTGATCATTTCTTTTATTGAAGGCTTCTTACCATACATTAGAATACCCACTCTATATATTTTTGCAGACACCCAGACAATCCCTATTGAAGTCGCATATAACAGGAAGAGGGATAACAGGCTCTCCCATAAAGGAACATCAAAGGGAAGGCGGATCATCATTACAATAGGGGAAGTTAGAGGAATCATAGAACACCAGAAAGCCAAAGGGCCATCCGGGTTATGCATGCTATAGAGCCCTGCATAAAAACCAAATAACATAAGTAAGGTAACCGGTGTCATAAATTGTTGTGAATCTTCCTGGTTATCAATAGCCGCTCCAATGGCCGCGAAAATTGCTGCATATAAGAAAAAGCCTCCAATAAAGAAAAATACAAAGAATATAACTATTTCCAACCAGTTGATGGTTAATAGGGATTGAATAAGTTCTGCTGTAGGTTGGTCAATATCCATGTCTACCGGTATGCCTTGTTGAGTTACCATACTGCCTTGTTGAAATGCTTCCGGAGAAATTTGTCCTCCTACAAGATGTTGAGCTGCCAGTGTGAAGGAGAAAAGAATGACTCCCCATAATACAACCTGTGTAAGTCCGACTAAAAGGATACCGATGATCTTACCCATCATTAAATCAAATGGACGGACTGAAGAGATCATAACCTCAATGATGCGGTTACTTTTTTCTTCGGTTACTCCCTGCATTACCATTGCTCCGTAGATCATAATGAACATAAAGATCATCAGAGTGAAGACCATTCCGGTTATGGAAGCAACAGTTGACGAAGAGGCACCTTCTTTTCCATCTGTTCCCCATTTAATGGTGTGAATATTGAATTTTACTTTTGCGTCTTCAATAATTTCTTTTAAGTGGGGAATATCATAGGTAGATAGTTTATCGGATTCAATTTGTCGTAATAATGTCCGGTTGACTATACCAGATAGGTCCTGAGGGATTTGTTTCTCTGAATACAAAGTAGCAGCCCTGGGATTTTCCAGTAAGTCCCCCTGTATATTTAGAATAGCAAATATCTCTTTGTCAGGATTCTCCCGGAAGTCCTGTAAACTTTTCCGGGTAAGAATAAAATGATAATTTTCGGTATCTTCAAATAAAGAACCATATTTGCCGGTAGTATCAATAATGGCTACGGTTTTAGTATCTGAACTTTTGATTGTGGAGAGCCATAGAGGGACAAACACCAGGGCTGCCATCAAAAATGGAGTTAACAGGGTGATTAGTAAAAAAGACTTTTTACTGACACGACGTAGATATTCTCTTTTTATAATAATGCCGATCTTACTCATAGTGTTTGGGTATTAGTACCGGAAACGGTAGTTATAAAAATATCATTCATAGAAGGATATTCTTCTGTGAAAGAAAGAATCTCATAGTTTTTTGCTAATTCTGTAAGAAGGGCAGAATTGCTGATTTCTTTTGTTTTGTGCAAACGTATATTTGTTTTCCCGTTTTTTTCAATAGAAGATGATAAAACCTCAATAGCGGAAAGATCAGGAAGAGAATATTCCCGGGGTGTACGTATTTGTATATTAAACGTATTGGTTTTGAACTGTTCTTTAATTTGAGTAACTTCCCCGGATAACACTACTTGTGAACGATTTATTAGTGCGATATCATCACAAATTTCTTCCACAGAAGACATATTGTGAGTTGAAAAGATAATAGTACGCCCGGCTTCTTTAAGTTCCAGAATCTCCTGTTTCAGCCGGTCGGCATTCACCGGGTCAAATCCACTGAAAGGTTCATCCAGTATTAATAGTTGTGGATTATGGATTACCGTTGTGATAAATTGGATTTTTTGTTGCATCCCTTTGGATAACTCTTCCAGTTTTTTATCCCACCAGGAAATGATTTCAAATTTTTCAAACCATTTTACCAGCCGTTTATGTGCTTCATCATGAGATAAACCTTTTAACTGTGCCAGATAAATAGCCTGTTCCCCGACTTTCATTTTCTTATATAACCCCCGCTCTTCCGGCAAATATCCGATGTTGTAAATATCTTCGGGTCTGGATTCTCTTCCCTGAATTCGTACGATTCCACTGTCTGGCGCTGTGATTCTGTTTATAATCCGGATAAGAGTTGTTTTACCGGCACCATTGGGGCCTAATAATCCAAATATCTTTCCTTCAGGTACAGCTATACTCACTTTATTTAGAGCCAGATGTCCTGAATACTGTTTTACTACATCTTCTGTTTCTAAG
>JAJQES010000318.1 GCA_021201565.1 Tannerellaceae bacterium | reverse complement strand
GTCCAATAAATATCCTCTTTGTGGTCTGTTTATTGGAGTTATATATTTTCTTTTCAAACCCCTCAAAGGTTTTCTGCGTTCCCTTTCGCGTATGAGTAACCAGACTTTTTACTTACCCTTTTATGAGAGGAAAAAGAGAAAAATACTCTAAAAGGGTAGCAAAATAATGACTTTGCTTCACTTTGCATCACACTTTTCTACCCTTTTAAATAGTAATAATGCTCTGATAATAAAACAATTGGGTACTGTGGTGTAGCAAAGTGGCAAACTTTTCAATAAAAAAACATTTTGTAGAGTGGAAACCATCCTGTAATTGTAAAAACAAATGTGTCAAAAGCCATCCCTTTTTACCGGGTGATAGGCTTTTGACACATGTTTTATTTAGGACAACGTCTTAAAAGAATCTATTTTCAATATTCCTGCCAGCTCTTGATCTGTATATCCGTTTCCTTCATATTACAAAATGCATCAATAAAGGCACTTGCCAGACGAGCATTGGTAATTAACGGAATATTGTGATCGATAGCTGCACGACGAATTTTATATCCATTCGTCAACTCACGCGTACTGTGATCTTTCGGAATGTTTACGACCAGGTCAAAGGCATGGTTGCTGAACAGATCCATGATATTCAGATCGCCCTCTTCATCCGGCCAGCAAACGGTTGTTGCATTGATCCCGTTATCGTTGAGGAACTTGGCCGTACCGGCTGTACCATACAGGTTATACCCTTTCTGCCCTAACAAACGGCAGGAGTCCAGCAGTTCCACTTTGCTTTTAGCAGCTCCTGACGAAACAAGGATATTCTTTTCCGGAATCGTATTACCTACTGCAATCATAGCTGAAAGCAAGGCTTCGTTGAAATCATCTCCTATACATCCTACTTCACCGGTTGAACTCATGTCAACACCCAATACCGGGTCTGCTTTGTGCAGACGGGCAAAAGAGAACTGAGAAGCTTTTACACCGATCCAGTCAATATCGAACGCACTCTTATCCGGTTTTGAATAAGGAGCATCCAACATGATGCGGGTAGCTGTTTCAATAAAGTTACGTTTCAGGACTTTTGATACGAAGGGGAAGCTACGTGAAGCCCGCAGGTTACACTCGATCACTTTTACATCGTTATTCTTGGCAAGGAACTGGATGTTGAACGGTCCGCTGATATTCAATTCCTGAGCAATCTTCTTACTGATCTTTTTCACACGGTGCGCCGTTTCAATATAAATCTTCTGGGCCGGGAATACCAATGTCGCATCTCCGGAATGGACACCGGCAAACTCTACGTGTTCAGAGATGGCATATTCCACCACTTCACCGTTCATAGCTACCGCATCAAATTCAATTTCTTTTGCTCCCTGTAAGAATTCGGAAACCACCACCGGATGTTCTTTCGATACTTTTGCTGCTAAATCCAGGAATTCAATCATCTGGTCCTTCGTATAACATACGTTCATGGCCGCACCACTTAATACGTACGAAGGACGAATCAGGATCGGGAAACCGGCTTTTTCAATAAAGGCATCAATCTCTTCCATGCTGCTCAACTCGGCCCATAGCGGTTGGTCAATACCTAAGGTATCCAACATCGCAGAGAATTTGTGACGGTTCTCGGCACGGTCTATGGAAAGTGGAGAGGTTCCCAGGATAGGTACCTGCTGACGATGTAATTTCATGGCCAGGTTGTTCGGAATCTGTCCTCCTACCGAAACGATTACTCCTTTCGGTGACTCCAGGTCGATTACATCCATCACCCGTTCCAGGGATAATTCATCGAAATAAAGGCGGTCACACATATCATAGTCGGTAGATACGGTTTCAGGGTTATAGTTGATCATAATGGATTTATATCCCAGATGACGTGCTGTCTGAGCAGCATTTACCGAACACCAGTCGAACTCAACGGATGAACCGATACGATATGCCCCTGATCCTAAAATGATCACGCTCTTATCATTGTTGTAATAAGGAATATCATGTTCACTACCATCGTATGTCATGTATAGATAGTTAGTTAGTTCCGGATGTTCCGAAGCAATGGTATTGATGCGTTTCACACTGGGTAAAACACCCATTTTTTTACGCAGGTTACGTACACGGATATTCTCTTTTTCCATATTTCCCTTTGGGTCTTCTACAAAACGGGCGATCTGGAAATCCGAGAATCCAAGACGTTTAGCCTCTTTCATTACCTCTACCGGAATCTCCTCTATCGTATTGTAACTACCAATTACTTTACTGTAATCAACAATGTTTTTCAATCCGTTCAGGAACCAGTGGCTGATCTTGGTCAGTTCGTGGATACGTTCGACAGTATATCCTTTTTCAAACGCTTCGGCTACGGCAAAAATACGCAGGTCAGTCGGGTTTGCCAGTTCTTCATCCAGATTATCAAACTCCAGATCTTTGTTACCTACAAAACCGTGCATCCCTTGTCCGATCATACGCAGGCCTTTCTGCATAATCTCTTCAAAACTCTTACCGATAGACATGATCTCCCCTACCGACTTCATGCTGGAACCGATCTGGCGGCTCACACCTACAAATTTGGTAAGGTCCCAACGTGGGATTTTCACGATCATATAATCTACTTCAGGAGCTTTATAGGCAGAATAAGGAGTTCCCATTTCTCCGATTTCGTCCAGGCCGTATCCCAATGCCAGCTTAGCGGCTACAAAAGCCAACGGATAGCCACTTGCTTTAGAGGCGAGTGCAGACGAACGGCTCAACCGGGCATTTACCTCAATTACACGGTAGTCATTGGTATCTGAATTGAATGCATATTGAATATTACACTCTCCGACAATACCCAGGTGACGGATCGTTTTGATAGAAAGTTCCTGCAACATGGTTAACTCAGCTTCTGTCAAAGAACAAGTAGGAGCAACTACAATACTTTCACCGGTATGAACTCCCAGGGGATCCACATTTTCCATGCTAACCACAGTAAAACAGTGGTCATTTTTATCACGGATAACTTCAAATTCAATCTCTTTCCATCCTTTCAAAGACTCTTCCACAAGAATCTGTGAAGAATAAGCAAATGCACTTTCAGCCAGTGTACGCAACTCGGCTTCATCTTTACAGATACCACTTCCCAGGCCACCCAGAGCATACGCGGAACGGATCATGACCGGAAAACCGATACGGTTAGCAGCTGCAATCGCATCTTCCATGCTTTCCACTGCCTGGCTTACCGGAGTCTTTATCTCTTTTTCGTCCAGTTTCTTTACAAAAAGATCCCGGTCTTCTGTGTACATAATTGCTTCTACAGAAGTACCTAAGACTTTCACACCGTATTTTTCCAGTGTACCCTCTGTATATAACTGCGTACCGCAATTCAAGGCAGTTTGTCCACCAAAAGCCAGCAGAATGCCATCCGGCTGTTCTTTCTTAATTACCTCCTCTACAAAATAAGGAGTAATCGGCAAAAAATACACCTTATCAGCGATTCCTTCCGATGTCTGGATAGTCGCAATGTTAGGGTTTAACAATACGGTGCTGATGCCTTCCTCACGCAATGCTTTCAAAGCCTGCGAACCGGAATAATCAAATTCACCGGCCTGTCCGATCTTCAACGCTCCGGAGCCCAGCACAATTACCTTTTTGATTCCACTCTTTGACATACTAATCAGGGTTGTTAATTATTTATTGATTTTATTGAATGTTTTCCATGTTCCACCCGTTGACACAAAAAAAATGCGTTAGTAATAATAACCAACGCATTCTATATAACTAAATTATATATGTCTAACGGAAATAAAGAAGAGACATGCCCGGAGAAAATACAGGCAACCACATGGGGACACTCCTTATATGTTTTATGTCTCATCATTTAGAATCTCAAAATCCGGGCAAAGATACAATATCTCTTTTTTTCACACAACTTAAAATTAGCTAAACTTTTTCTTTTTAGAGTAGTTGGTAGTTAGGTAAGCAACGTGAACGTAAATTTGTGTCAAAAAATCATATTTTGATCTGTTTCAGTAGTTTTATGTATACTATACGTATGATTTATGATTACTTTTGCAATCAAAATTTTAATTATGAGTTATAAGTGGAACAGTAGGACCGAACTTTTACTGGGGTCAGAGCGGATGGAATATCTGGCCGGATGCCATATATTAGTAGTTGGTCTGGGAGGAGTGGGAGCCTATGCCGCGGAACAACTATGCCGGGCGGGTATAGGAAGAATGACGATTATCGATGGGGATTTTGTAAATGAAAGTAATCTGAACCGTCAATTGCCCTCTCTTCATTCCACAATCGGACAGGCAAAAGCAGAAGTTGTTGGTAAACGTTTACTGGATATCAATCCGGATTTGAAACTGACCCTTCTTAATGAATTTGTAAAAGATGAGCGGATGGAGGAAGTGCTGTCTGCGGATAAATATGATTTTGTTGTAGATGCAATCGATTCGGTAAGCCCTAAAGTATTCCTGCTTTATCACTCCTATAATTTGCATCTGAAGATTGTATCTTCCATGGGAGCAGGCGGTAAAACAGATCCTTCGCAGGTCAGAATCGCCGACCTTTCCAAATCATCGGAATGTGCTTTGGCAAAAGTGATCCGGAAACGCCTGCGTAGAAAAGGGATCAATAAAGGGATCCCGGTCGTGTTTTCTACTGAACCCGCCAATCCGGAAGCGGTTATTGAAACCGAAAATGAACAGAATAAACGTACCACCGTAGGGACAGTTTCATACATGCCGGCAACATTCGGCTGTTTTCTGGCCTCCTACGTAATAAGGAATATATAATGATCATTACAAAAGGTATAACAAAAAGTTTCGGTACACTACAAGTGTTAAAAGGTATCGACCTGACTATTCATGATAGCGAAATCGTTTCTATTGTTGGCCCCAGTGGAGCCGGAAAGACCACCCTGCTGCAAATTATCGGTACACTTGACTCACCGGATAACGGGCAGCTAATCATTAATGATACCGAAACCGGAAGGTTAAATGACAAAGAACTGGCAGCCTTTCGTAACCAGAACATTGGTTTTGTTTTCCAGTTTCATCAGTTACTGCCTGAATTTACGGCCCTTGAAAATGTAATGATCCCGGCTCTGATAGGAAAAGTAAAAAAAGAAGAAGCTGAAAAACGGGCCAAAGAGATTCTGGATTTCCTGAAATTATCAGACCGGATGGAACATAAACCCGCAGAATTGTCCGGTGGGGAAAAGCAACGGGTAGCGGTTGCCCGCGCTCTTATTAACAATCCATCCGTAATTCTGGCGGATGAACCTTCAGGTAGTCTGGATACAAAAAACAAAGAGGAGTTACATGCATTGTTCTTTGAACTCCGGGACAAAATGAAACAAACGTTTGTCATTGTTACACATGACGAACAACTGGCCACCCATACCGACCGGATCATTTATCTCCGGGATGGGGTGGTGATTAATGAATAAAAACTCTAAAACTAATTTTTTTATGTCAATTGAAAAACGAGTCACATTCGGTAGCAAATTAGGGGTTGTATTAGCCACTGTCGGATGCGCTGTAGGATTAGGTAATATCTGGCGCTTTCCTTATATGACAGGAGTGAATGGTGGGGCTGCCTTCCTGTTGATCTATTTTGTATGTATTATTTTTCTGGGATTCCCGGTAATGGTCACTGAATTTTTTATTGGCCGGAAATCCCGGCGCAATGCAGCCGGCGCTTTTAAGGTCATGGCTCCCGGGACAAAGTGGAGTATTATCGGCTACAATGGTGTATTTGCGGCTTTCTTCATTCTGGGATTCTATGCGGTTGTATCCGGATGGACCCTGGAATATATTTACCAGGCCTTCAGCGGTTCGCTGAGTGGAAAAAGTGCAATCGATTTTAAAGAAGATTTTGACTCATTCGCCGGTAGTGACTTCCGCCCGATCTTATGGACCTTCCTGTTTGTTTTAATGACTCATCTGATCATTATATCAGGAGTGAAAAAAGGAATTGAACGAGCTTCTAAAATTATGATGCCTATCCTGTTTTTGATCCTGATCATTTTATGTGTACGTTCTGTTACACTACCCAATGCTCACCTGGGCCTGGATTTTCTTTTTAAACCGGATTTCAGTAAAATAAATTCTTCGGTTATATTAAGTGCCATGGGGCAGGCTTTCTTTTCATTAAGTATCGGGATGGGATGCCTTATTACTTATTCTTCCTATTTTGGGAAAGAGACCAATCTGCAACACACAGCCCTGCAGGTCACAGTACTGGATACCCTGGTTGCTATTCTTGCCGGTATAATGATCTTCCCGGCAGTATTCAGTTTCGGAATTGAACCGACTGCAGGGCCCGAATTAGTATTTATTACTCTACCGAATGTCTTCAATCAGCTTCCATTAGGGAATATATGGTCATTGATCTTCTTTATTCTATTGGGAGTAGCCGCCCTTACCTCTACCATCTCCTTACATGAGGTAGCTACTGCCTACATGCATGAAGAATATAAAATGACACGTTCACGGGCGGCCTTATTTGTATCCGGAGGAATTCTTATCTTAGGAATAATCAGTTCTTTATCTATGGGAAGATTAAGTGATTATACAATCTTTGGACTCAATTTCTTTGATTTCCTGGATTATATTACTGCTAAAATCATGCTACCCCTGGGCGGAATGCTGATTTGCATTTATGTAGGATTCCGGGTTGATAGAAAAGTTTTGAAAGCAGAATTGACTAATGAAGGAACTGTTCCATTCTATTTTTTCAATACCTATGCTTTCTTTATGAAATATGTGGCCCCAATTGCGATCGGACTGATTTTCTTAAATGAACTGGGATTACTATCAAAATTCCAGAAACTATTTGTTTAACATACGATTAAACAGATCCCTGTAAATATATATTGCTTATATTTACAGGGATTTATTTTTACTATTGTTCCCTTAAAACCTGAACCCTATGCAATGGAAAAATCTGTTTTATTTCTCCCATGGCGAACGTCGTGCTCTGACCCTCTTATTATTTCTATTAACAGGGGGCTGGATCCTTTTAAACTATCCAAACCTGTTAGGCAAAAATGATCCCGGGAAAGAAAATCCACTTTCCGTTATTCCTGATACTATCCGGGGACTTCATAATCCGGTACGGGTACAAGAAAAGAGAACAGTTAATACGGATGGTAAAGCTCCTTCAAAACATCCATATTCCAGACAAGAGAAATATCCGGTTGGAACAATTATTGAACTTAATACAGCCGATACAACTATTCTCAAAAAAGTTCCCGGCATCGGAAGTGTATTTGCCAACCGGATCTTAAAATACCGGGACCTGTTAGGGGGATTCTATTGTGTAGAACAATTAGCAGAAGTCTACGGCATAGATGCTGAAAAATTTGCCACCCTTCACTCATGGTTTTGTACAGATCCGGCTATCATACAAAAGATCAATCTGAATACCGTTTCGCGGGAAGACCTACAAAGGCAGCCCTATATCAGCTTTAAACAGGCAGGAATCCTGATAAATCTGCGAAAACAAAGAGAATTGACCGGATGGGAAGATTTTATTCTTTTACCCGAATTCCCCGAAGAAGAACGAAAACGGTTAGCTCCCTATTTTACATTTAAAGAAAAAACGCCCTGAACAGATCTCTTTTTCCGGTTATTTATTAAAAAATCACGTCCCTCATGTAAATAAAATCAAAATAACAGGAGGATTTAATGTTAAACGTGAGTACTCCTATAGATAATTCTTGTTTATTCAGTATATATA
>JAJQES010000398.1 GCA_021201565.1 Tannerellaceae bacterium | reverse complement strand
CCATAAAAGAGGGTCGGGGGATAGTATCTGGGAAATCAAAAAAAGAATCGTATATGTATCGCCGGAGATGCATATGTATTATATGGAAAATGTACCTTTGCTGCATATCGTGGGAAGTGGCTTTTTTGATTCAGTCGGCCTTTACCGCAAATGTAATGAAGAACAGGAAAGGGTGGCTTTGCAATGGATGGAGACATTTGGGATTGCCCATTTGAAAGACCGCTTGTTTTTAACGCTGTCATCAGGGGAGCAACGGCTGGGGTTGCTGGCACGGGCATTTGTAAAGTCTCCGGATCTGCTGGTATTGGATGAGCCTTTACATGGATTGGATATAAGAAATAAACAAAAGGTGATCGGGCTGATTGAGCAATATTGTTCTTTACCAGGTAAAACCCTTATTTATGTAACACACTATTTGCAGGAGTTACCTCCTTGTATTGATAAACGCTTTGAATTAACAAAACACACATAAATCTATACGGAATGAAATACACTGGCCCTGTTTTTGGTATCTTATTCTTTTTATTCGCTTTCTTTTTTCTGCAATATACCTCAGAATATCATTTCTATATTCAGGAGCAGAATCAACTCTTCCAGAATAACGGGGACTATGTATGCATGAAATTACAGGCGCCGGGAGGGGTTTCAGCTGTTTTGGCTGAATATCTGGTTCAGTTCTTTTATTTGTCTTATATGGGCGCGTTTCTTACGGCTGTATTACTTACAGTTACAGGACTTTTGACACGTAGTATTGTGAAAGCGTTGGCACCGGAAGGGGAGTGGCCGGGGGTGTATCTGTTACCTTCCGTTATGTTATTGTTTATTCATTTCAGTTTTAACTACTTTGTGGCCGGTACAGTCGCTTATATCTGGATGTTGCTTTTTTTCAGGATAAATCTGTTTTTTCCTAAAAACAGTGTCCAGGTGATAGGTGGATTGATCAGTGCGGTTCTGTTGTTCTGGATAGGAGGAGCCATTACGTTCCTGTTTACCGGGTGCTGGTTGTTCTATTTGATCCTATACCGGATCCGGCCTTTTTATAGTATAGTTGGTTATGGATTACTTGCCATAGGATTGTTATTCCTGTCTACCTGGCATACATGGGCCGGAGAGTACCGGTTTATTTTCTTACCCGATGCCTACTTTCAGTCCAGGCTTGTACCGGAACCTGTGATCTATTTCTCCTGGGTTGTCTTTCCGGTGATTCTTTTCCTTGCCTTTTTGCTGCGAAACCGGAAAAAAAGCTCACTCCGGGAGGATTGGTGGATGTTGATCCCCCAGGTCTTATTAATAGCCGGTGTTTTGGTGTGGGGGATTCCTACCTATATAGATAAAAATTCAGCCATGATCAAGAAACTGGATTATTTTTCCCGTACGCAACAATGGGACCGGATTCTGGAGTCGTGTGAGGGGCCTTTAACCAATTATCTGTATATTGCTCTGGCCAACCGGGCACTGGCGGAGAAAGGGGAATTGGCTGACCGGATTTTTGAATATGATCAGAAAGGGGTACATGGGTTGATCGTAGCTGCCAATAAAACCCATCTGGTTTCTGTCCTGCTGAGTGATCTTTATTATACGATCGGAGATGTGGCTTTTGCCCGGCAAATGGCTTTTGAAGCCAATCTGAGTGCGTTGGGAGATCATAATCCGCGTATGATCCAGCGGTTGGTGGAAACGAACCTGATCTTTGGTGCTTATCCGGTAGCGGAAAAATATATTTATTTATTAGAGCAAACCAAAGCGTATAAATCCTGGGCAACTCAGCACCGGCGTTTTCTGTATAGTGATGAAGCGGTAGCCGCGGATCCGGTACTGGGGCGTAAACGGTTGGGAATCCCGGAAAATTATATTATGCCGGTAGATGGATATGATGTGAATCTGCAACGGTTGGTTAAACCGGCTATGATCAATAAAAATCCGGTTGAATATCTGGGATGCCTCTATTTGCTGTTAGGAGATATGATGCGTTTTAAGGAGCTGATTGAAACCTATTATGGAACGGATGTACTTCCTACGTTGCCCCGGAGCTTTCAGGAAGCAGTCATCACTCTATCGGAAACGGACCCGGACTATTGGCAAACGTATGATATTCCCGAAGCAGTTATGGAGCGGTTTATGGTTTATAAAAAGCAGGTATTAGCCAATAAAAGCAACCCGGGCGCATTGCCGGGACTCTTACGCCGTTCTTTTGGAGATACTTATTGGTATTACTTTATGTTTAAACTAAACTAAACTTAAACAGATATGAAACACACCATTCTATATATAGTCGTTCTGGTTTTCTGTGTGGCTTGTCAGTCCACGCTGCCTACCGGACAATCTTTAGATACTCAACCGGATATTTTCCCGGATTATAAAGCGGTTACCATCCCACCCAATATAGCTCCGTTGAATTTTAAACTGGAATCCCCTGTACAGGAAGCCTATGCGGAATTTCATAGTGAGGGATATTCATTTCATATCAAAGCATCAGGGGGTAAATTCTCTATTCCTGCCGGAAAATGGAGGAAACTACTTGCTTCGTCTGTCGGTGGTTCCTTTGAAGTAACAGTGTACGAAAAGCAGGAAGAATGGAAAAAATATGCTCCTTTTTCAGTTTCGGTAGCCACCGAACCGGTGGATCCGTATATGGCTTACAGGCTGATTGAACCGGGGTATGAACTCTGGGACCAGATGGGGTTGTATCAACGCAACCTGGAGAGTTATAAACAGACTGCGATTATGGAGAATAAGTTGACGGATAACAATTGCATGAACTGCCACTCTTTTTGTATGCAGGACCCGGAACGGATGTTATTCCATATACGTGAAGCCCATGCCTCTACCTTTATGTTCCGGGAGGGTATGATCGAGAAACTGAATACCAAAACTCCTCAGACCATTTCTTTTCTGGTGTATCCTTCCTGGCATCCTTCCGGTAAATATGTGGCTTTCTCGGTGAATAAAACCGGCCAGGTCTTTCATGCGGCTAATGACAACAGGATAGAAGTCTTTGATGAAATGTCGGATGTAGTGGTATACGATGTGGAAACCCATGAAATTATCACCTCTCCGTTACTTTCCTCTTCTGCCTCTTATGAAACATTTCCAACGTTTTCGCCGGATGGTAAAACCTTGTATTTCTGTTCGGCTGATTCGTGTGCCATGCCTATGAAATATGAAGATATTAAATACAACCTGTGTTCCTTATCGTTTGATCCGGTAAAACGTTCGTTTGGAACAGAGGTGGATACGCTATATAACGCAATAGAGCAGGGGAGGAGCGCTAAATTTCCCCGTGTGTCACCGGATGGAAATTTCCTGATGTACACCTTATCTGATTATGGAAACTTTTCTATCTGGCATAAAGATGCGGACCTGTATATGGTAAACCTGCAAAGCGGCGAATCTTATTCATTGGACAACCTGAATAGCGAAGATGTGGATAGCTATCACTCCTGGAGTAGTAACAGCCGCTGGGTGGTGTTCAGTAGCCGCCGGATAGATGGACTCTATACCCGTCCCTACATCGGATATATCCATGCGAACGGTGAACCTTCCAAACCCTTTCTGGTACCTCAGAAAGATCCGGATTATTATCGGTCTTTTATGAAGTCTTACAATATACCCGAATTTATCACCGGGAAAGTGAAAAACCAACGCTGGAAGATTGGCCGGATCGCAAAGAGTGATCCCGGCATAGATGTGAAATTTGTCCCTTAAAGAGGGGAGAAAAAAGAAACGGATTACACAGATTTATTTAATCTGTGTAATCCGTATAATTCTTGTATGAAAACTTGTTAGAAGAGTTTGTCTTTATCGTTGAAAATCTTTCTGTTATCCAGACGGATGACTTTACCAAACTTTTTTAGTGCATCCAGATCCAGGTCTTTGGGATTTCCTACAATTGCAATTGCAATAGGTTTTCCCTGGATGTTTTCTTTGTAGTAAGCCACGATCTCATCAAATGTCAACACCTCTACCTTAGGCAGATTTACAGTGGCGGGATAGTCGCTATATCCTCTTTTCTTCCAACTTTCATATACGAGACTTTTCTCTCTTACTTCCGGTGTGCTGGTCAGATACAGTTGCCGCATGTACTCTTTTATATTTTCAATTCGTTCCGGTCTTTCCGGCATGCCGGTCAGAAGATTCAGGTACAGTTCAATCGCATCTGCCGCTTTATCGTTTTGTGTACCTATATAGCCTGTAAAGTAGCTTTTTTTGCCGGGTACAGGCGGATGAAGAATACGTCCGTAGGCACTATATGCCATGGAGTTCTTTTCCCGGATCTCATTTAATACCAATCCGTTGAATCCACCATCAAAATATTGGTTGAATGCGGAGACGATCACATCATTCTCACAGGTATACTCTCCTACCGGGAAGTAGAAATAGATACTACTTTGTTCTGTATCGTTGTATGGCAGGAAAAAGATGGTGTTTTCCTGATAAGAGGCAAGCTCTTTTACGACGGGTGAATCAGAGGCTTTTTCACCTTCTACCAGAGGAAGGGAGGTACTTAGTATTTCATATACCTGTTCAAAGGGAAGATTACCGGAGTAGTGAATCTGTGCTTCATACTGGGAAGCCCGGTTAATATCCCCTGTTAATTCGGATATTTGCAGGCCCAGTACTTCTTTGTCCGTTAACCCCTGGAGATAAGAAGAGTTTTCCTGGTAAAGCAGGTACTCCTGCAGGGCCCGGCTCAACGCATGTATGTTGTCTTTTCGTGACATTCGTGCTCCCAGTTCACTTCCTTTCAGATTACTCAGCTGTTTCTCATCCAGTTTAGGCATCAGGATCTGCCTGGTGAGTAACAGGCAGATATTTTCCAGATTATGTTCGTACCCTTTCACAATAATGGTCAGGTAACTATCATCGGCTCTTACTGTGCAGGTGGCTCCCAGACGGCTTAACTCCTGTTTGAGTTCGTGTGCTTCATAAATCCCCATGATCCCTGCGTTATTCATCAGAGAGGCGGCATATTCCAGTTTGGGGAATTCTTTTGCGCCTACTCCATACCGTAAAATGAGAGTAAAGACATCGTTTTCTTCATTTAAGGTATAAAAAAGCTGGGACCGGTCGTTTACCTGCTGTATACTGACATCGGAGAATGTCATTTCTTTTTCCTCCACATGGCTGATCGGCAGGTTTTTGAACTCTTGTGCATACGCGGAGGATTGTCCCACCGGTGGGACAAGAGGTTTATATCCGGGCTTTGCTATTTTCGCATTCTTATCCGGTTTCCCTTTGTCATTGTATACAGCAATAAAGTTATTACCTGACAGATACTCTTTTGCTACCCGTTTGATATCTTCTATACTGACCTGAGCTACCAGGTCTTTGTATCCCAATACATCGTTCAGGTCTTTTTCGTTGATAAAGGCGTCCAACAGCAACAGACCTATGTCTTCATTGGATTCCAGGTTCAGGTCAAATTCACGGCATAATTCCAGCTTGATGCCGTCAATAGCCCATTCTTCAAAATCTCCTTTTACAATCTTTTCAATGGATTGCGTTAATTTTCTTTCTACGGACCGGTTGGATTCGTACCGTTTCTGGTTTTCATCATACAAGGGGAAGCCCATGATTATATTTTTCCCCTGCTCTCTTAAATAGACCGGTGACGCGTATGCTCCCATCAGATCCCCGTCAATGGTTAATTTATCCAGCACACCGGTATTGTTTTGATTGGACAGCAGGCGCAGACAAATGATTAGGGCCGCTTCATCCGGATGCCCGGTGGGAACTCCGTTATAAATCAGGGATACGGATGGTTGATGGGATACTTTTATGTTGTGTTGTTTGCGTCCCTTGATTACCGTTTGAGGATATTCCGTACGCTCCGGAACCGTTCCTTTTTCCAAACGTCCGAACGTGGATAGAATTTGTGGAGTGATCTGTTGGGTATTGACATTTCCAACCAGGATCAGGACCATGTTTTCAGGTTTATACCAGTCATTATAAAAGTCAATCAGCTTTTGTAAGCGGGGCTTCTTTAAATGTTCTCCCAGGCCGATCACAGAACGTTCATAAGGATGGCCCTCAAAGGCTTTGGCAAAAATGAATTCGTTTAATACCCGGTTTGGGTTGTCTTTGGTCATATTGTATTCTTCGTAAACCGTTTCCAATTCCGGTTGGAAAGCACGGAAGACAGGGTTGATAAACCGTTCGGAAGAGATCTCAAGCCACTTATTGATCTGAAACGAGGGAAATACATTGTGATAGAGTGTATAATCATAGGTCGTACCTGCATTGACTCCGGTAGCTCCCATCCCTTCCATCAGGTTAAAAAACTCATTAGAGAGGCTGATCTCACCCGCCTGGATGGTTAGTTCATTGATCTCAGCCGAAATCGCTTTTGCTCTTTCCGGATTCTCCTCCAGCGCCATTTCTTCGTATTTGGCAATAATCTGTTCATACAAGGGTTTTTCTTCTTCCCAGTTCAGGGCGCCAATCTTCTCTGTCCCTTTAAACATCACATGCTCCAGATAGTGAGCCAGCCCGGTATATTCAGAAGGATCATTCACGGAGCCGGTTCTCACACCTACAATCCCATAGACATCATTTTTACTATTGTCTTCCCAGACAAACACCGTCATCCCGTTTTTTAATTGGAAGCCTTTTAGCCCCTGGGCGAAAGAAGAATATAGAATACTTATTAAAAGTATCAGT
The DNA here is from genome assembly GCA_021201565.1 of Tannerellaceae bacterium. Classification (GTDB taxonomy): domain Bacteria; phylum Bacteroidota; class Bacteroidia; order Bacteroidales; family Tannerellaceae; genus UBA4116. The sequence continues at coordinate 1,062 of JAJQES010000398.1, read as the reverse complement.
AATAAGGATAATTTTATTCTCATGTGGTTAATCTTAAAAATGAGAAGTCGCCTCTAAGCATTTAGCATTAGAGGCGACCTGAATTCTATTTGAAAAATTAATTTTCATATAAAGCTGAACACTCTAAATAAGAGATTATAAGCATATATCCATTAGGATCGTAAGTGTGACGAATCCCTATATATACTTTTTGTCCTATAAAATCTTCCAGACTGAAAATCAGTTTTTCTCCAATATTGTTTTCATCTAAATTCACTAATGCTAGGAGTATTGAATTGTTGATTTCTGTTAATGACTCAAAAGGAGTTGTAGAAACTCTTAATTCATAGGAATCATAGTAGTTTGCATTATTAATAGGAGGTGCCCCATAACAGAATGCCTGAATTGTTACTTGTGGAATTAATCCTGTAGTAAGATCCGCCTCAAAGAATAACGTATTATCAGCATCAACAATATCCCCTTCACTACCGAAAACTCCGTAAGTTTCCGAGGCGATTACATATTCAGCATCTCCATTTCCAAACGGATTAGTTCCTGAATAAAAGTTTGTGGCATAAGTTGGTACCCATCCACGATTTGTAATACTTGTACCTAATGTAAGGGTACTTAATGTTTCCTGGAATGAAAGAGTTGTAAAATCTTCTTTTAAAAGAGGTTTTCTTTCATACGAATCCGTTGTGATAGTTAACACTTCTCCATAAGTATATCCTTGTGCGTTTACCGCATAGGGGGCAACATAATAAGTCGTACCTCCCTGTAATCCGCCTAAAGTAATCGTAGTGTTTTCACTTTCATCCTCTGAATAGCTTCTGTAAGCAGCCTGAACCAGATCCAGTAATTCTTTATCAGTAGATGCTATTATTCCTTTTTGTTGGATAGTGGACCCATTTCCATTTATTGTAAAGGAAACTGTAATAGTTTCTCCTAAATAAGTTGAATAATCACCCATCGTAATAATTGGTAATTTAGAAGAATCATATGCCGGGTCAAAATCACTCTTTTTCAAATCTCCACCTTCTTCACAAGCTCCTAATATAGAAATAAGAGCAAAAAGGAAGAGGT
>JAJQES010000422.1 GCA_021201565.1 Tannerellaceae bacterium | reverse complement strand
TTAAGAAAGGTGACGGCCGTACTTATTCAAAAGTAATTAAAATGGTTAAGTCTCCGAAAACAGGTGCCTATAGCTTCCAGGAAGAAATGGTTCCTAACGAAGCAGTAAAAGATTATTTCGCAAAATAATCAGCGAATAATGTAAGATATTAAAAGCCCCTTTCCAAAAATGGAAAGGGGCTTTTATTTTAATATATGATTGATAAGGACATTCTTATTTTTTTATACATCTTACACTTAAGCCAAACCCTTTGGCCGGTCCCTGGCCTGTTTCCAGTGAACTCCAGGTGGTAGCACTCATATTCAATTTAATAGCCTCTCCATAAATATTTCCACTATTAGATCCTCCTAACCAATAATATCCGGAACTGGCTACTTCATTAATATTCAGGCTTCCATCAGCGTTTCTATAGCCCGCACTGGGCAAATAATCATACTGATATGGATCTGATAGTTCGGATACAGATCCATATACACCCGCATTTCCCCGGAAACCCCATGCCCAGGTATTACCTGATATTTCTGAGATCACTAAATTAATAGTCCATCCATCCGGGCAAGGATCATAGGGCGTTGAATCTCCGGAAGATGTCCGCCATAAATACAGGTTATGCCCTGAGCTTGCATACCAGTCCCTACTATTTCCTGATGTTCCAACATAATACCAGGTGGGATTTTCTACAGCCAAATTAATCATATTAGGTTCGCTATTTACAACATCCTGATATTCGATAAAGGTTTCCACCCCATCCTTATCATATATTTTTGTAGCTACTGGTGTAGTAAAAGAAGACACTCCCGGAAACGGATCTTTACGACCCCATTGGTAAACTAATCCCATAGTTTGCGGATCACCTGCCACAGAACTTAAAGCTCCCAGATTACGGTCCATCCAACCCAGTGTACCATAACTGGTCGGATAATATTTTATATTGGCCATCGGATCATAATCCACGACCCAGATATGCCAGCTCCAACGGATTTTACCATCGACCTTTACTCCAACTAAAGCATTTCCCGGATGTCCGTTTGCTGCCACCTTCAACTGTCCGTCCGGTCCGTCACCTTCTACACTCACCAAACGAATTACACCATTCGGATCTCCAACCGCATAAGGTCTGTCTGTCCAGATCACTTCAACCTCTAATTTATCTCCTGCTTTAATACGATCCTCTCCATCTGCATTCGCCTGGCTAACGGGAATATAAATACCATCAGCATCGGGATGCAAAATATAACAGTTTGCATCTCCTCCTTGTATATAAGTTACATCACTGTCATCCACATCATCTATATCCTGATACACATAGATCGTATGCCGTAAGACGCCTGCACGAAGATGAATTTTTCCGGTACGCATGACTCCATCTTCATTTTTCGTAAGATGGAATACTAACCGGTCTTTTTGATTAATATCCGTAAATACTCCGTCATAATGATTCAGCCATTCTTCACCATCCTTATCTACTGATTCAAAAGTGGCTGTCCAGCCTTGTGGATAATTGGTAGTTACTAAAATAGAAACCGTATCTTCCGGAGCGGGCATATAGATTTCAGACTCACTCACTCCTAAAAAGTATTGTCCGTTGTAAACAAAATCCTTCATACTACCCTGGTCCCACGGAAGCACATCCACATCCACGTTAAACGGTTTAGATTCGTATGCTTCATCCGGGTCCGTATATCCTTCTCCTTTCACACCATTAATCTGAAACATATAGCAATGATTTCGCAGCAGATGAATATCCTGGTCCTGGCTATCCACAAACTCAATCCGGTACCAGGTGACCGCAGGTTCAGAATCTCCGTCCGTATAATCATCCGGATAATATCGTCCGCCAATCACCAGACAGGTTTTATCGTAATGTCCTGCATTCAAATGCGATTCATACGTGTAAATTTCCTGAACTAATTCATTTTCTTTAGCAGCATATAAAAGAGAACGGGTAGCAATCAACGAATCAGCCGGAATAGTGGGCGTGTGAGCCTGCGTTCCCGCCATGTGAGTTGGTGTAGGCACCACATGTCCCCGGTAATGATATTTATACAGGTAAGCACCTTCTAACAAAAAATTATCCGTATTATTCAGCACATCGACCCGTGCAAGCGAACGTACCATTTCTATTGCTTCGTCCAACTCAGTATCTTCCGTAATAGTGAGTTCATCACTTTCACCCCACATAGGGAAATAATGTTGATTAGTAGTCCATTGGCGTTCCGCTTCACATTCATGCAACAAACGGGCCAGCACCAGGTCCTTCTCACCGCTTTGCGCGATAGAGAGCAGAGCCTCTATCTCATCGGCTACATTCGCCAGAAAAACGAACCGGTATTGATCATCACTGATTTTTAGTTTAACCGTTGCTTTTTTATAACGCGGATTACTACCGGCATCTTCAACAGATGTAGCCTGTGCATGATAAGTAAATGTTTCCTTTCCATCCTGACCTATTTCAAACGCCAGAATATCCAATGTGAGAATTGCATTTTCAGCCGCGGTACTCATTCCGTACGTAGAAGCACTTTCTACCAGTGAAGGAAGCTGGAGAGTAAATGTACGCGTCACCTCTCCGTTTTCTGCCGGTGCTGGCTTACAGTTTTCCCCACCATCATCCACACAGGAGATCACTCCCAGAGATATTAACAAGGTTGTTAAATAACTCAGATATCTTTTCATCTTATTCAGGTTTTGGTTTTATTTTTCTACTCGCTTTTACAGATCAACACCAGGCCCGGGAGGAACCGTATACCAGTCATTAATAGTAATTCCAATGATCTGGAAGTCTTCATTAATTACAATATAGATATAAAATTCATCTTCCTGCTGTAATTTTTGATCTGTATCATACAGATAATTGCCGGCTGCATCTTCTATACGGGCAATATATTCCACCAGCATAAAAGAGGTTTCCTTTTCCACCTCCCCTTCTTCATCATATAGTTGAACAAAAAGTTCCAGGTCATCCTCAATGTATAATTTACCGGTAATAATGTCAAATGTAAAAACAGACCGGTCAGTCTCTGCCGAATTATCCCTATAAGGATGATAATTCATAAACCCGGTACTTAGTTTTCCATTCAGATAATCATACTTTGAATTATTACCAGAAATCTTTGTCTTTAATTCGGCACCATCCCGGAGTTCAAATCCATCAAACTCAATCGTTATATAAATACGATTCAGCAGTTTCTCCAGATACAACGTATCATGGGGAGCCGACGGCCACCGGTCATTTGGATTGAAGTAACCGATAAAGAGATCTTTTACTTCATGGCTTACAATATCCTCTTCCGTAGCTTTAATATGAGTTTCAAAATCGTATAACCGGCTTGTATTGGGAAAGTCATAATCCTCATTTGTATTCAGAACCCCGATAATATGATAATTATAATGGTCCAGATCATTCCAGTTATGCCATTCAATCGCATAGCCTGTGGCACGTAACTCATCTGCAGAAAATTCCCGGGTCAGGGCAACTAACATATCCTCTTCCTCTTCATACAGAAAGAGTTGCAGGGTCTCTACTATATCTTCAAAAAGATATTTCTCCGGAACAGTACGCAGGTATAGTAACCGTTCTTCCATCCCTCCCGGTAAATCAACGGGAGGACAATCGCTCCTATCTTCTTTTATACAGGCGTTAAAAGAGAGAAAAGAGATAAACAGCAAGATTATGCAATAAAGATTTTTCATCATGATTTTATCCAATTCAGCATATAGAAGTTTCCAGAACCTCTAAAATCCTTTTTATAAAACAATTAACCACCGGAGACAATAAAATGTTCCGGTGGTTAATATATTCAATAAACTGTTTAATGTACTTTAATAGTATCCTTATAAGTCTACCACCTGTTCAATGTAGAACCAGGGTAATACAGTAATATCCACTACAATCACAGTATCTTCACCAATCGGTATTTCAGGTTCTGTGATATCATCCGGATCCCCTTTACCTAAACGGTTGATAGACCGGATGGTCATTTCGTAATAATGGTTACGGATCACTGAATATTTAGCTGCCGGATCTGACTCACGGTTATCCGCGATCGGAATGATATAATAAGCATATCCATCTTCATATTTTTCTGCGCTACCGACAATATCTCCTAATTCAGGAATAGAGGTCCGGCTACCCGGATCTTCATTCAACAGGTAATATTCATTCGCTGCTGCACTACCGATACGTACCCGCCAGAAAGTTCCGGACGCATCCAAAGCAGCACCACTTTTACCATCCAGACCATATAATTCTTTATCATCCGGTACATATTTTACTTTATATTGTACGGAAGTAGCTGTACCATTCAACGGAGTGCTATGTGTATTTTCTTTTGTATAGAAAGAATCAGCCACTGCAATAAAACCTCTCCAGGCAGCACTTCCATCAATATTACTACTTGGATAAGTATCTGTAAAATGTGGGGAAGTCATTATATTTCCTGAACTAATAATCCGTTTGCTGGGCTGGCCCACCAAATACTGACTTTTGGATTCATTGATCAGACGGTATTGTGCCTCGTCAAATTCGAATTCACCTTCTATCCGGTCATTTACCGTGATAGTCGATTCCAATAATTTTACTTTAGCCGCCAGGCGTCCAACTTCTACGGAAACAGTCACAGGACTGGCTGTCGTACCTCCGGTGGGAACACTCTTGATCTCCGGTTCTAACGTACCGATATAGAAAGAATTCGGAGTAGTCATAGTGGCAAGTGTTGCCGTAACCACTTCCTTCTCAAAATTCGTACGATACATACCTGTGGCGTTAGGCAACACTGCACCTCCTGTATTTCCCATATTGGCAAATACATAGATATATTTATTCCCTGAAGATATTTGCAGCGGATCAGACAGGTAGTTGTTATTACTTCCGGAAACACTCAGGTTTGCGGACTTTTCAAATATACCATCATCATCAAATATATACACTGCCACCGTACTTCCGATGGCTGATTCGGCATCCGAAGCCCCATACTCATCACCCTGATAGGAATAAGTACCAGGATTGGCCTGAGACACCCGGAACTGTATAGCCGTATCTTCTTCCCGGTCTACCGGAGTCACACCGGGATCCACTACATCACTCTTATCATCATCGCTACAGGCTGTGAACGCACATGCAATACAACCTATACATAACAAGTTTAAAAAACTTTTTTTCATCATCACTTCTCCTTTTTTAGTTATAAATTTAATATGTACACTTACATAATATTATAGCATTCCACAGGAAAAAGAATTCAGATCAGGAAAAAAGAACCTCCCAAAGGAAGTCAACTACCTCCCTCAGGAGGTTCTGATAATATATATAGGTTCCCTTTTATTATATTAAGTGCATGGGCGCTTAAAATGGATTTGAGTTGTATAACAAAAGGTACATAGCAAAGATAAGGCGGATATTCCGGACAGAAGTTACGAATTCCAACACCCGTTTACAGAATTTCCGCCAATCTGTTATTTTTATTCCAGTTCTACCGGTATTTCATAAGGAATCCAGTTTTCTATAGTCAAAGTGACATCAATATCTTTGTCAACAGTAAGAGGCTTTTCTTCATCTGTCCAATTATCCTCAGGATAAGTTCCCAATCCGGAAATCGAGTTCACCGTCAAATAATAAAAATGATTCCGGATAGTTGCATACCGCAGGCTGGGTGTTTTTTCAGACTCATCCGCAATAAATACACGGTAAAAACATTCAGCATTTACATGTTCAATCGCATTTACTACCGGTCCGCCTACCGGATGAGGAGTAGCAATCAGCATGGGATCTGTATTATAAATCAATTCCTGTCCATCTGCAAAATAAGCAACCCAGAAAGTCTCTCCGGAAGCATGTGCATTACCGGTTTCATGATTCGCATCATGTACTTCATCCGGATGAGGATCATATCTATATTTTATAATAAAACAGGATGAATTCTCCCCTCTCGGGACTTCATTTGTATTTTCTCTGGTGTAATAAGCCATGTGGGCAATACTTGGCTCCGGATAAAGAGGTACATCAAAATCAGTAGCCAGAACATAATTTGTATAATGAGGTGAAGTCACCTGGCTTCCTAACTGGCGGAAAGGTCCCTCCCACTGCCCGATCAAGTGTATATAGGTGGGACGGTTCCCAATCATATAATAAGGCCGGGCCATAGCTTTCACAAATGTTCCTTTCAGATTGCCTTTGACAACAGGGTCATTTGTATTTATATCTACTTTGGAGAGTAAATGACCAACCTGTAAACTGATCCGCTCCGGATTTCCGGCAGTACCTCCTCCGTAAATGGTTTTTTTCTCACGCACCAATGTTCCCATCAACGTTCTCATGGTAACCTCAATTTTCACTTGTTGTAATTCAAAATCCATATAAGTTGTGGATTCATCCGGTTGCGGGAACAGGCCGGAAGGCTTATTTATAAATGCATACATATACCAATCTCCTGTGGGAAGAGAAAACTCTTCAGAGGTATAGCTATTGGCAGAACCATTTAATGTCAAAGAAAAATAGTCGTGAAACGGGCCATCCGTTGAAAATACATATAACTCCAGAGGACCACTTACCGTTATTTCACCATTCTCTTTATCTTCATCCTCCGTAGAGGCATACGTCCCGTATCCATTTAAAGAGAACGAAACCCGTACTGCACTCTTTTCTATATTTGTCGGCTCTTCTTTTACCGGTTCCTCCACACCACTATAATCATCCTGCTGGCAGGCGGTAAAAATAAGAGCTATCATCATCACTTTAATCAACATCACTTTCTTCATAGCTCTCAACTTTTATTTTAAATCTTCCTCAGCCTCTCAGGGAACACCCGAAGGAGATTCGGTTGTCGCCGAACTACGTATTTGTCCCGGCGTCATACCAAAATTTGACTTACAAAAGTCATTAAACTGGGCCGGAGAAGCAAAACCATGCTCCCAGCCTATCTCTTTAAATGTTTTATCACTGGTATGTATATCGTAGATTATTTCTTTCGCTTTCTGCTCTTTCATCCATTTATAAGCAGATACATGAAATACTTTTTTAAACCGTTTTTCAAAGCCTGAAATACTGTAATTAGCCCGTTCGGCAAATTCTTTTACATTTTTCATTTCGCGGTAATTTTTAATTACAAAATCCGAGAAATGAAGATCATCACTTAACAAAGGAGAGAAAAACCGCCGTAGCTGTTCTTTTTCATAATAGTTCCGGAGAATAAACAACAATTCCTTCATTTTCAGGTTAAAAAAGTAACTACACAAAATCCCGTCCTGCAGATAATGAGTCAATCCCTGTACATACATCTGCATACTCCCGGAAAAAGGTAAAGGCCGGCATTGCCGGGTATTCGTATCTTCCTCCTGAAAAAGTTTTTCCAGAGAAAATTCCTCACATAAATGCAGGTTATTACTTACCCGGCAGACAATATATTCCGTATCTTCCAATGCTTCTACCAGGTAAGGCATACCGGCCGGGATCACAATCATATACTGTTCCGGCAAACAATCATCGTATATACCGGATGTCAGATAAAGCTTCCCTGTTAAGAGAAAGATAATCTTATTTTCAGCAAACTGAAACCCGGTCAAACTCCCCTTTATCAATTTTTTAAGATCAATAGAAGGTTTTCCATCTCCTTCATAATTACGACACATTGTATGTTCGTGTAAGTATAACATTCCTCCTCACTTTATCATTCAGTGTTGGAGAACAGACTCCCTTCAACAAAAGTTTATCTTATTTTCAGGCTGTTAGGAACAATTTTTATTATTTAGGAATTGAGGAATAGTCAAAGGAGTAAAATAATTTTTATTGATAGCTTTTCATTATATTTGATCCAAATTCAAGAC
>JAJQES010000390.1 GCA_021201565.1 Tannerellaceae bacterium | reverse complement strand
ATTCTCAGGGTAAACCTAATTTAATTTAAGTGCTATGCAAAACAGACGTAATTTTTTGAAACGGGCTTCTTTATTGCTCGCGGGGGGTGTAGTGGCTCCTAAGTTGTTAACCTCATGTGGCGGAGGCGGATCAGCCACAACAGCATCTGCAACTACTAAAAATATTGGATTACAACTTTATTCTTTGCGCGAAATGGTAAAGGATGAAGGAATTCAGGCTGTACTGGAAACAGTGGCTAAAATGGGGTATAAAAACCTGGAAGCAGCCGGTTACAATGATGGTAAACTTTACGGAATGGATCCGGGGGAATTGAAAAAGATGGCAAATGATCTGGGTCTGAAATTTACCAGTTCGCATGTCGGGCAGTCTTTTTCCAAAGATAAGGAAGCAGAAGTAATGAGCTGGTGGGATCAGGCTATTGATGCGCATGATAAACTGGGTGTGAAATATCTGGTTCAGCCCTGGATGCCGGTAAACAATGAAACCACTCTGGATGATCTGAAAATGTATTGTGATTATTTCAATGCCGTAGGTGTAAATGCAGCTAAGAATAATATTGCATTTGGATATCATAATCATGATTTTGAATTCCGTACGATTGACGGACATGTAATTTATGACTTCCTGTTGGATAACGTAAGTAAGAATCACGTATTCTTCCAGATGGATGTATATTGGGTAACTATGGGGGGAGCAGATCCGGTAGCTTATCTGAAAGAACGTCCGGACCAGTTTAAAACCATCCATATCAAAGATGAAAAAGAAATTGGAGCCAGTGGTAAGATGAACTTCAAACCGATCTTTGACCAGATGTATGCGAATAATGTGAAAGACTGGTATGTAGAAGTTGAACAATATACTAACAATGATCCGGTTGCCAGCGTGCAGGAAAGCTTTGATTTCCTGAATAATGCGGATTATGTGAAATAAGTTTTTTGGTAGATAAAATAAGAAGTCAGCCTTTAACCGGGCTGACTTTTTTATTGCCAGGGATAAGGTTGCTGTTCTTTCCAACCTTTCTGGAATTGCCTCTGACAGGTTGTAAAAGAGGCTTCGGGCTGACACAAAAGTGTCAGCCCGGTGTCAGGGCAATGACAGGGGCATGACAGGACAATGTCACCCCTGTGGCAAAATATAGCACTTACCGGAAGGGTTTTGTGGCTATTCGTAGTCTGACATCTTTTTATTATTGTCTGTATAAATGCGGATTGTTTTCCAAACGTTTTCTTTTTGAATGGCTCCGGAAGATAAAGGCGGCTGGATGTATTTCTCTGTCTCTTTCCGGCTTTTAGTTAATTTCCCTCCGGATACTCCGCTGGTTAGCTGGCTGTCAAAATAATATTTGTTCTGTTTATTACCGATAACATACAACATTTCATTGGCCGGTGCATAGTAGACCATTCCCGTTTCATGATCTATGCCGGTGTAAGCAGAGGGAATCGTAGACCATCCGCAAATCTGTTTGCCGGGTAATTCCCGGGAAAGTGTATAAATCAAGAGTACAAAAGTCTCGAATGTAATATCATCCGGAAATGTGAGAATAGTGAGTGCCTGGTGTGCCAGCGTCATAGCTGTAATGTCCACCCGGAATTCATAATCTTTTATATCGTATATATGTAATGCCTCTAACTCATCTTTTAGTTTTTGAGGAGAAATTCCGGCTATAAAAATCTTCTTATCATTTGTCGTTTCTATTTGGGGATAGAGAGACGGTTGGATGTCAACCTCTTTTTTCATAGGAGGGGAGTAATTCGCTCTCTCTTTTTCGATAGAGTTGAATACTTTGTTATCCTGCCGGAAGGAGAAGAGTACATATAATAACACACTGACTGTGGCTACTCCCATAATGATCAGGAAGATGATTCCCATATTATCTGTTTTTTATGATTGTCATTAACCGGTCCCAGTCTGTTGCCAGACTTTTCATATCCGGATAAATCAGATTTGCCCCTGCGTTAGTTAATACCTGGTCAGGCAGGGGACCTGTATTAACTGCAATTGTGAATATACCGGCCGCTACTCCGGCTTCGACTCCCAGCGGAGCATTTTCTATTACGATGGCTTCTGTGTGCTTTACCCCGGCTTTTTCAAGCCCCATCAGATAAGGTTCCGGATGAGGTTTTCCGTATTTGACGTCGTAACCGGTAATCATTTTATCTCTGCTGAAGCTACCGGGATAGTCCGTTTCCAGTTTGTCGATTAGGCTCTTTTGACCGGAACCGGTCACCAATACCCGGTCCAGCTTCCATGTTTTTACCTTTTCCAATACTTCGGCTGCTCCCTCCATCGGAATCCCATCGTTATACTGGGTAAACAGGGCTGCCTTTTGTTGATAAATTTCTTCCTGTTCATCGACCGATGATTCACGGTTGAAGGTCCGCAGGTATAACTCATTGATTGTACTGGCGCCGGTTCTGCCTTCAAACATATAAAAATCTTCCGGTGTGGAAAGAAGGCCCCGCTGAGTAGCTGTTTCATACCAGGCACGGGCATGAAAACGCATGGAGTCATATAAAACACCATCCATATCAAATAAAACTGCTTTGGGATGAAGTCCGGATGGCTGAATGTTAGCTAAATAATTTTTAATCGCTTTTGAAATCATTTATATCCATAAGATGTACATACAAAAGTATACAAAAATTGAAAGATAGAACTAAAGTCCCGTAAGAACTTGGGAAAAAGCCTGCGAAATTAATAATATAGGCCTGATTTATACGAAGTAAAAACAGTATACATTATTGCGAAATAGGATTTGGAATAATATTTTATTTTTTAGAATTCTGCATCTCGTTATTATACAGCAAATTATTTTTGTATTTTTGTTCCTGAACATCCCCAAGTTCTTACGGAACTACTTATGTGATAACCCTTGGATTTATATAAAATGAGAAGTAAAAATACACTTGACTCTTCTTTACCGGTAGACTTTGAAACGCTGTATACGACATACTATCCTCGCATGTTTCGTTTTGCGAAGGTATATGTAGGGTCCGATGCGGAAGCGGAAAATATCGTCCAGGATGTGTTTTTACATATCTGGGAGAAAAAGGAGGTCATCCGTATTCAGGGATCCGTTTTATCTTATCTTTTATCCATTGTAAAATATAGGGCTTTGGATTGGTTTCGCCATCAAATGCATGTCGAAGAGCATAAGGAAGAATATGTACTCCGGATGATGGCACTGCAAAAGGTACAGGATAGCCCTTTTCAGGAAGAGGAATTGAAAAAACAGATATGGGATGCTATTAATAAGTTGCCGGAAAAGTGCCGTGTTATTTTTATAAAGAGCCGTTTTGAAGGAAAAAAGAACAGAGAGATCGCACAGGAGTTAAATATATCTGTAAACACAGTCGAAAATCAGATGGGGATTGCTTTAAAGAAATTGAAAACCGATTTGAAAGAGTATTTACCTTTGCTACTATTAGTTCTCAAATGTTAAACTTTGTTTAATTTACTCATGCTTTTGGTGGTCTTTCCTTTTTCAATCGCTATTTCTATGTAATTAGGAAAGAGCATGTACGATAAAATTCTACAATATATTCAGGGAGAATTAAGTTCTCAGGAAATAGAAGAACTACTCCAGACACTGGAACAGGAGCCTGCTTTAAAAGAAGAACTGCTGTCCATGCAATATATTTTAGGATTAACCGCTTTATTACCTCAGGAAGAAGATAAACAGCAGGGAGCAATCTCTTTTGAGAAATTCGCCAAACAACATATTCGTCCCACACGAAACCTCTTCTTTTATTTAAAGAATAGCGTAAAATACGCAGCCGTCATATTCCTGACTGTGCTCATGACCTGGACTTATTTGCGGACTCATTCCATAGACAAAGACTCCCCCGGAGGATATGAAGAGATTTACACTCCTCCTGGCCAACGGGCACATGTTCGTTTGCAGGATGGAACATCCGTATGGTTGAATGCACAATCCACCTTGCGGTATCCGGCTAATTTCTCCCGGCAGAAAGAGAGATTGGTAGAGTTAACCGGAGAGGCTTTTTTTGATGTGGCTCCGGATGAGAAACACCCTTTTATTGTACAAACAGGCGAATGGGATATAAAAGTAAAAGGAACCCGCTTTAATGTGTTTGCTTATGAAAACTCCCCGGAGTTCCGTACGGCCCTGGTTGAGGGAAGTGTGGAAGTCTTTCCAAAGGAAAATGAATTGTATTCTCTGCTTCTGGAGCCGTATGAATATGCAGAAGCGGTAGGGAATAGATTAGAAAAACATTCTTTTTCAAATTTGGATTTTCTGATGTGGCGGGATGGGATTTATGCATTTGATGATGTGCCTTTCCGGGAGATCATGAAAAAACTGGAATTGTATTATGATGTGAAGATTATTATCCGGAAAACCGAATTATCTGCCTATCCTGTTTCCGGTAAGTTCCGGCAGCGGGATGGGGTAGAGAGTGTATTACGCACGTTGATGAAGGTGTATCCTTTTCAATATACCAAAGATGAACAGGAAAATATAATAACAATTGAATAACTTAAATTTTTTATGCCTATGAAATAAGCCTGAAAGACAAAAGCAAACCGGCAAATGCGCCAACATCTGCCGGTTGAAGTTAACACTAAATTAACGAATTCAGTATTAATCAAGTAATTTACAAAGTTATGAAAAAAGACCCGGTATGTCGTCTTTTACGAATACAAAATTATCACACAAAGAAATTTTTAAATGTTATGAGAATTTCGGTATTTCTCTACTTATTTTGTGCGTTTACCGCATTAGCAACGCCAACCAACTCCCAGAATGCCCGGGTAAATATTCCGGCAGGAGGGTTGAGTATTGGAACATTTATTGAACAAATAGAAAATCAGACCGACTATTTGTTTGTATATAGTAAATCAGAAGTAGACCTGGAGGAACAACTGGAGGTGAAAACAGGAACCAAAACGGTGGCCCGTTATCTGGATGAAGCTTTTAAAGGAACCTCTATCCGGTATACTTTTGAGAATGACTATATTGTGCTGACCAAACAGGCAACCCCTTCTGCACCTCAACAAACAGGATCTGTTTCGGGAGTGATCGTAGATGATTTAGGCGATCCGGTTATCGGAGCCAATGTGATGCAAAAGGGAACTACGAATGGAACCGTGACGGATCTGGACGGAAATTTTACCCTTTCTTTAACGGGTGCTAACCCGGTTGTTGTGGTTACTTATATTGGATACATCCCTCAGGAAGTTCCGGTAAACGGCCGGAGCACTCTTCATATCCGGCTGATAGAAGATACTCAGCGGCTGGAAGAAGTCGTTGTGATCGGATATGGGGTACAAAAGAAAGCGAATGTAACTGGTTCGGTAGCTCACATTAGTGCTGATGCGATTCAATCCCGTTCGGTCGCTTCTGTTTCGGCGGCTCTTGCCGGACAGGTGCCGGGTGTGACTGTGATTCAGACTTCCGGAGCTCCGGGATTACAGACCGGTAGTGTAACGATCCGTGGTAAGAATACCATTAACGCCGGTTCTCCTTTAGTTATTGTGGACGGGGTGCCGGGTAGTATGAATACGATTGACCCGCAGGATATCGAAAGCCTTACTATCCTGAAAGACGCTGCCTCTTCTGCTATTTATGGAGTCCAGGCTGCAAACGGTGTGATCCTGATCACCACTAAGAAGGGAAACAAAGGAAGTAAAGCAAGAATCAATTATTCAGGATCGGTTTCAGTTATCAGCCCGGTCACTAATCTGAAATTTTTAGGAGCAGGCGATTACGCTATGCTCTATAACGAAGCCGTTAAAAATGAAAACCCAAACGCCATATTACCATATACAGACGAAGATATCGAAAAATACCGGAACGGAACTTATCCGGACACAGACTGGTATAAAGAGACTTTCAAGTCTGCCGCAGCAGAGACTTATCATAACCTTTCTATCAACGGAGGGACCGAGCGTACCAATTACAATGCCTCAATTGGTTATTCTAACCAGAATGGGTTTGTGAGTGAGGAGGGTTATGAACGATTTACCGTTCGTTCAGTTATCGAAAGCCAGGTAAATAATTGGCTGACTGCCGGATTGAATGTAAATGGGTACCGTGGAACACGGAATACCGGATGGGATTCGTATACCGGTTTACGGCAGTATGCGAACCGTTTAGCTCCTGTTTATCCGGTATATAATGAGGATGGTTCCTATTTCTATACCGGAAATGAAAATCCGGTCGCACACCGTGGAAATACCGGTTACCGGAAATACATGAACCAGGAGGTCAATGCCTCTGCGTATGTGACCCTGTCCCCTCTGCCCGGATTAAGTGTGAAAACGATTTTCTCTGTCCGCAATCTTACAACACGGGAATCTGCTTTTAAAGCCGGATTAACGTATGGATCGGAGGACAGTGCTTACTCAACTGTACGGGAAGGATATAAAAAGTTTTATGACCGTAACTGGTATAATACCCAGGTACTGGTCAATTATTATAAAAGTTTCGGTAAACATTCGCTGACAGCCCTGGCGGCTTTTGAACAGAATGAATACCTTTACCGCTATACGGAAGTAACCCGTAAAGGGGATGGAAACGATGAACTGGGCGATTCGCTCAATAGTCTGGATAAAGCTTCACAGACCAATGATGATACCGGATATGACGTAGCGCGCCGTGCGTATTTCGGACGTATTCAGTATGACTACAATGATAAATACCTGTTTGAATTTAACCTGCGGGCGGATGCTTCTTCTATCTTCCCTAAAGACAACCGCTGGGGTTATTTCCCTTCTGTTTCCGTTGGATGGCGAATCACAGAAGAGCAGTTTGTGAAAGAGGCAGGTTTATCCTGGCTGAGTAATTTGAAATTACGTGGAGGCTGGGGAAAAACCGGTAATGAAGAATTGAAAGCGGATGATGTATATCCGGCGGTAGCCACCTACGCCTATGATTCTTATATGTACAATAACTCTTTATATATGACAGCAAAAGAGTCCCGGTATGTAAATAATAAATTAAAATGGGCGACGGTCAACAGCTATGAAGCGGCTATTGAAGCTTCTTTCCTGAACCATCAGTATGGATTTGAACTGGCTGCCTATAAAAAAGAGACTGACGGGATGCTGCTGTATCTACCGGTACAGGGTATTCTGGGAATGAGTGCTCCGGCACAAAACGCGGGTAAGGTTCAAAATACCGGGTTTGACTTAAGTCTCTTCCACAACAAACGGATCAATAAAGACCTGAGTTATGCGGTGAATGTCAATCTGTCTTACCTGAAAAATAAAATTACCGATATGGCCGGAACAGATGGAGAAAATCCGGATAATAGCAAACAATGGTTTATTGAAGGGTATGCTGTCGGATCTTTCTACGGCTATAAAGCGATCGGTCTTTTTAATAGTGAAGAGGAACTGGCAAAGGCCGCTAAACGTACGGGAACAGAAC
The DNA here is from genome assembly GCA_021201565.1 of Tannerellaceae bacterium. Lineage (GTDB taxonomy): Bacteria > Bacteroidota > Bacteroidia > Bacteroidales > Tannerellaceae > UBA4116. The sequence continues at coordinate 428 of JAJQES010000390.1, read as the reverse complement.
AGTTAGGAGATATCCGCTACATGGAGCTGGATAAGAGCGGAAATATTGATGCCGCTGACCGGATGGTGATCGGAAAGGATTTTCCGAGCTGGACTACCGGGTTGAATATGACCCTTTTCTATAAGAATTTTGATTTTAGCATGTTCTGGCAGGGAGCGTTTGATGTCCAGGGTTACTTTGAAAATGAAGCGGCCTATGCTTTTTTCAATAGCGGGAAAGTATTAGAGCGCCATTTGGACCGCTGGACACCGACTAATCCGAATGCTTCTTATCCCCGGATCACAAAAGATACACAGGTGAACTATTCTGTCTCCTCGTACTGGTTGGAAAATACCTCCTATATGAGTATGAAAAAAATTAACTTGGGATATAATTTCCCACACCGTAGTACGGACTCATTGGGTATCGAACTGCTGACTGGCAATGTG
>JAJQES010000374.1 GCA_021201565.1 Tannerellaceae bacterium | reverse complement strand
GGTATTAACCTGACTGTAAATAAAGGCGAAGTTCATGCGATCATGGGACCCAATGGTTCCGGGAAAAGTACGTTGAGTACTGTGTTGGTAGGAAATCCGGCTTTTGAAGTAACCGAAGGAGAAGTATGGTATGAAGGACAGGATTTGCTGGAACTTTCTCCGGAAGACCGGAGCCGTGCCGGAATTTTTCTTAGTTTCCAGTATCCGGTGGAGATCCCGGGAGTAAGTATGGTTAACTTTATGCGTGCCGCCCTGAATGAACATCGCAAATATAATGGCCAGGATCCCGTTTCAGCAACTGATTTCCTGAAACTAATGCGTGAAAAGCGGGCGATTGTAGAACTCGATACCAAGCTGGCAAACCGGAGCGTGAATGAAGGTTTCTCCGGAGGGGAAAAGAAGCGTAATGAAATATTCCAGATGGCCATGCTGGAACCTAAACTGGCTATTCTGGACGAGACAGATAGTGGCCTGGATATTGATGCTTTACGAATTGTTGCCAATGGGGTAAATACACTGAAATCTCCTGAAAATGCGACCATTGTAATTACTCATTATCAACGCTTGTTGGATTACATAAAACCTGATGTCGTACATGTCTTATATAAGGGCCGTATCGTAAAAACAGCCGGTCCCGAACTGGCTCTCGAATTGGAAGAAAAAGGTTACGACTGGATCAAAGCTGAGGTTGAATAATCCTGCCAAAAGAATAATATGAAAGCAGAACAGCAATATATAGATGTCTTTACTCAATATAAGGATCTTATTGACCGCCACTCATCCGGTGTGATGAATCTTGCACGGCAGCAGGCACTTCAGGATTTTGAACGTCTGGGATTTCCTGCTTTGGGTGAGGAAGACTATCAATATACGGATGTGGGTAAAGCATTTACTCCGGATTATGGATTAAATCTGAATCGCCTGGCTATTCCGGTGAATCCATATAATGTGTTCCGGTGTGATGTACCCAACCTGAGCACAGCCCTCTATTTTGTGGTAAATGACTCTTTTTATGATCAAATCGCTCCTTCTGTTCAATACCCGGAAGGGGTATATGTGGGAGGTTTAAAAACATTTACGGAGCAGTATCCGGAAGTTGCTTCCCGTTATTACGGACAGGCAGCCGGTTCAGGCCATGACGGAATTCTTGCTTTGAATACAATGCTGGCACAGGATGGATTTGTTATGTATGTGCCGGAAGGAGTCGTAGTAGAGAAACCGGTTCAGTTGATTAATATTTTCCGCAGTGATGTAAATACGATGGCTAATCGCCGTGTATTAGTTATTATGGAACCTCGCTCTGAAGCTAAACTGTTGGTCTGCTCACACAGTGCGGACCCGGTTGATTTTCTGGCTACCGAAGTAGTAGAGATCTTTGCAGGTGAAGGGGCACATTTTGATTATTATGACCTGGAAGAAAGTAGCCGCAGAACTACCCGCTTCTCTTCATTACATCTGAAACAGGCAGCCTCTTCCAATGTCCTGATCAATGGTATGACATTAAACAACGGGTTGACCCGTAACAATTATTATATAGATCTTGAGGGAGAATATGCTGAAACTACATTATGTGGTATGTCTATTCTTGATAAACAGCAGCATGTGGATACATATAGTTTCGTAAATCATGCAGTTCCTAATTGTACCAGTACAGAGTTGTTCAAAAACGTATTGAATGATCAGGCAACCGGTGCATTCAGCGGACGTATCCTGGTGGAAGAAGGGGCACAGAAGACAGCTGCTTATCAAACCAACCGGAATCTGGTAGCCACCAAAAAGGCCCGTATGTATAGCAAGCCTCAGTTAGAGATCTATGCAGATGATGTGAAATGCTCTCATGGAATGACAACCGGACAGCTGGATGAAAACGCTGTTTTCTATATGCAGAGCCGTGGAATTTCCCTCGAAGAAGCCCGGATGATCCTAAGCGTGGCCTTTACCGCCGACGTGATTGACCATGTACGTCTGGAAGGGCTAAAAGAGAGATTGCATATCCTGGTGGATAAACGGTTCCGGGGTGAACTGGCACACTGTTCCGGCTGCAACGTTTGCCACTCTTAGTTGTCCCGGTTGCTCTCGGTGAAGTGAAAAAGAGAATAAGATAGAAAAAGGGGATTTGTTAGAAATAGTAGCTCCCCTTTTTTGTATATAATATAGCAACCCTTGTTCCCCGACTTGATCGGGGACCGCATAAGAACAAATGATGGTTACAATTTTAAAATAGTAAAGGCCGTTTTTTAGGGATTCCCGGTCAGGCCACGAAATAGATTTGTCCTATTTTTTTGTATAGTGATTTCTTTAATTTATAATAATAGTATCTTTGATACAAAACGATAATTTAACGGGGTCTGCCAGGATATAGACTTGTATTGAGATGCAAATACGCAAGCATCCGGCTACCCGGATCAGTAAATCTGTGGCAAAATCATTAGGCTGGACTGAAAAATAATTTAAAGATGGATATGGTACATATAGAAAAAACTACATATTATCCTTACTCCCTTTTACTTTTGGCCGATCCGAGTGAGGAAATGGTGAATGGGTATATTTATTCTTCCGATTGTCTGGTGGCAATGGTGGACGGTATTGTAAGAGGGGTGGTAGTAGTGCAGAAACAAACGGAAGAGAGTGCGGAAGTGATGAACCTGGCAGTAGAGGAGGCATTTCAACGCAGAGGGATTGCCCGCCAACTTTTGCAATATGTTTCGGATAGCTGGGCACCGGCCAATGGTATTACCATCCTGCGGGTTTGTACCGGAACGTCTGCTCCTGGTCCGCTTATGTTGTATCAACAGGAGGGATTTGACCTGAAAGAACTGGATCGTGATTATTTTGTCAGGCATTATCCGGAGCCTATTTTTGAAAATGGAGTACAATGCCGCCATCGCCTGATTTTAGAGAAAGAACTGTAATCTTTTTTTTTTACATAAATTATTCCCAAAATAGCTTACTTCCCTATCAGAACGCAAAGAATTTGAATTATAAATATAGATATCTGAATCATTTTTAATAATATATTGATTATCCTGCTTGGTACCTGTGTTTTTTAGAGGCTCTCTTCCTTTATTTCTTTTTTGTAATTACATTTGTGATAAAGCTATGTAATCAGAATAATATGAATCTAAAAATAAACTGCTTTCTTTCTTATTCTTCTCCGGAGGTTGCCAGGCAGATGGTAGAACAGCTCCGTACGTTGGACTATATCCAACATATCTGTTTTCTTTCTCCAATTCCCTGTAACGAAACCATAGAGGGAGCACAAATATGGCAAAGTGAATCTTTAACTTCTGCTAAAACCCTAAAAACAATTGCCGGAAAAATTCCCTCCTTTAAAGGGACAGACTATTTCCTGTTAATAACTCAACCGCATTATATTGACTTTGGCTTATTTGCGCCTGAACGTATGCTTCGTATTGCACAGGATACCGGAGCCGGATTAGTGTATGCTGATCATTACCGTCAGGAAGAAACCGGAATAAAGGCTATTCCACTGATTGATTACCAGGCAGGCAGTTTACGGGATGATTTTAATTTTGGTCCGGTACTCCTGTATAATGCAAGTATATTTTGTCAGGCGGTTGCCCATATAAAAGATAACTATCAGTTTGCTGCTTTATACGATTTGCGTCTGACAGTATCCCGGATCGCACCTCTTATCCATATCAACGAATATTTATATACCATACAGGAAGAGAACAACACTTCTCAGGAAGAACAACAATTTGCATACGTAGATCCTAAAAACCGGACTGTTCAGGGGGAAATGGAGCAGGTATGTACCCGGCATCTGAAAGCAGTGGGCGGATATCTTGTTCCTAATGTGGAAACATGGACGTTTGATCGTTCGGAAGCGTTTCCCTGTGAGGCTTCTATTATTATTCCGGTCCGGAACCGGATCCGTACCATTGCGGATGCGGTCCGTTCCGCCCTTTCTCAAAAAACAACTTTCCCTTTTAATGTCATTGTTATTGATAACTATTCCACAGATGGAACAACGGAGGTTTTAAAAGAGTGGGAGGATGAACGGCTGGTGCATGTTATTCCGGAAAGTCCGGGGCTGGGAATCGGAGGATGCTGGAACACCGGGGTACATCACCCGGCCTGTGGAAAGTTTGCTGTTCAGTTGGATAGTGATGATATTTATTCGGATGATGCTACCTTGCAGAAGATTGTGGATGCTTTCTATGAACAACAATGTGCGATGGTAGTCGGTACCTATATGTTGACTGATTTTGATTTGAAGCCTATTCCACCGGGTATCATTGACCACCGGGAGTGGACACCTGAAAATGGACACAACAATGCGCTGCGTATAAATGGACTGGGAGCGCCACGGGCCTTTTATACCCCGTTACTCCGGGAATGTAAGGTGCCGGATACCAGTTATGGAGAAGATTATGCGTTGGGCCTGTGGTTTTCGCGTTCTTACCGGATTGGACGCATGTATGAGGTGCTCTACTATTGCCGCCGTTGGGAAGATAATTCGGATGCTTCATTGGATATGAGGAAAATGAATGAAAATAATCTTTATAAAGACAGGCTTCGTAGCTGGGAATTGACGGCGAGGATACACAAAAATAAAGAGATATGATACTGATAGCAGATAGTGGTTCAACCAAAGTGGATTGGCGTCTTTTGGATAATGAAAAGCAGGTCCTGCAGCTTTCTACCCGTGGTATCAATCCCTATTTTCGTTCTACGGAAGATATTATAGAAGAATTGAAACAGACCCTTTGCCCGGCAGTAGGCAACCAGGTGCCCGGAGAAATCTGGTTTTATGGAGCCGGATGTACGCATGCAGCCGTGAATGAGATTGTCCGGAAGGCCTTAACCTGCTCCTTTAACTCTCCCCGGGTGGAGGTGGCGAGTGACCTGTTGGGAGCCGCCCGTGGATTATGTGGATATAGTGAGGGAGTCGCCTGTATTCTGGGAACCGGATCAAACTCCTGCTATTATAATGGAAAAGAGATTGTTGAAAATGTATCTCCGTTAGGGTATATTCTGGGAGATGAAGGGAGCGGAGCTGTTTTAGGTAAACTATTTGTCGGTGCCTGTCTGAAAAACCAGCTTACGGCAGGTATTAAAGAAGAGTTTCTGGAGAGTCTTGACCTGACCCCTGCCGGAATATTGGAAAAAGTATATAAACAGCCTCTTCCCAATCGTTTTCTGGCTTCTTTTTCCCCTTTTATCCGGAAACATTTACAGGATCCTTCCGTACGTACATTGGTCGAAAATGCCTTCCGGGACTTCTTTGTAAAAAACGTATTGCAATATAAATGTGCCGGATTACCTGTTCATCTGACAGGCTCAGTTGCTTTTCATTATCAGGAAATCATACAACAGATTGCCCAGTCTTTTCATCTCCGGATAGAGACTATTACCTCTTCACCGGTAGAAGGGTTAATCCGTTACCATAGGGAAAAAGAAAATTAAACCAATGTAACTTCAATGTCTCTTTCGCGGAGCATCTCTACAATGTCAGCCGGCGCATTTGTATCTGTAATGATTTGATGGATTTTGTTCAGGTCGCAGATCTTACAAAATCCTCTTTTGCCGAATTTGGAAGAGTCTGTCATGATGATGATCTTTTGGGAAGCGTCGATCATTTGCTGGTTGATCCGGGCTTCACTCATATCGCTGGTTGTTAAACCATCCAGATCCAATCCGTCTACTCCCAGGAATAACTTATTACAGGAGAGACTTTCTAAAATATTTTCAGCATAGTGTCCGATTACTGATACGGAATTCTTACGCATGATTCCCCCCAATTGTACAATTTCAATAAACGGATTATAACACAGGGTAAGAGATACTTTGACAGAAGAAGTAATAACAGTAAGGTGATGGTCGGTCGTAATTTCATTTGCAAATGCCAGCAAAGTTGTACCGGAAGCAATCATAATTTTATCATTGGGTTCCAGTATTTTGTTCGCAGCCTGCCCGATCCTTATTTTTTCTTCCGTAAACAGCTTTTCCTTAATATCTATATGTTTATCTGAAATGATGGAAGAGAGACTACTGGCACTTCCATGATTCCTATAAAGCATTTTCTTGCTTTCTAAAAGTTTCAGATCCTTTCGGATGGTGACTTCCGATACACCTAATTGTTCACTCAACTCCTGCACCTTTACATAACCGTCTTTTTTCAGTGCTTCCAGAATGTATGCGTGTCTTTTTGCAATATTACCCATCTTCATCTCTTTTATACTACAAAGATAAAAAAATATCTCCGTGCTAAACTCTTTTGAACTTTCAATTCTTTGAATATCAATAGAACTAACAAAAACCAGACATGTAATACTCTTTCCGATAGATATAGATGGATAGATAAAACTTTCTTTTGAAAACTTACGGTGAGTGATAAATACTGCTTTAAAACATAAAACACATTGTTTTCTTTCGTTTTGCTTTTGTATTTATGGCTAATTTGTTTCGTTATGAGTAAAAATATTTCGTTTTTATTTTTTAATTCAAAAATATCTTCTATATTCGCATCGAACACACAAGCGAAAGCAATTAGGAAAGTGTTAGAAATAACACTACCATGAAAAACGGAAAAGTTTATACTATAATATTTTTACCTTTTATTATAATATCAAATACCATGGAAAAGTACATTTTAGCATTTGATGCAGGGACTACCAGCTCCAGAGCAATCGTTTTTGATTATCAGGGGAATATTCGTTCGGTAGCTCAAAAGGAGTTTACCCAGATCTTTCCTCAGAGTGGTTGGGTTGAACATGATCCACAGGAAATCTGGTCTTCACAGGCTGCCGTTGCAGCTGAAGCGATTACAAAGATCGGTATTAACGGAACACACATTGCCGGAATTGGGATCACCAATCAACGGGAGACTACTATTGTCTGGGACCGGAAGACCGGTGAGCCGGTTTACAATGCTATTGTATGGCAGGACAGAAGAACATCTGAATATTGTGATTCATTGAAAAATGAGGGATGGTTACTTCCTATCCGTGAGAAAACCGGACTGATTATTGATGCGTATTTCAGTGCAACAAAAGTAAAATGGATCCTTGATCATGTGGAAGGAGCCCGCGAAAGAGCTGAAAAAGGAGAACTGGCGTTTGGTACGGTGGATTCGTGGATTGTCTGGCAACTCACCCGTGGCGAAGTACATGTAACGGATGTATCCAATGCATCCCGTACAATGTTGTATAATATCCATACCCTTCAATGGGATGAAGAATTGTTGAAACTATTCAATATCCCGGCCGCTATGATGCCGGAAGTGAAAGCTTCCAGTGAAATATACGGCCATACGGTAACTACTATTTTTGCGTCTAAAGTTCCTATTGCCGGAATTGCCGGAGACCAGCAGGCTGCTTTGTTCGGCCAGATGTGTATCCGTCCGGGTATGATCAAAAATACCTATGGTACAGGTTGTTTTATTTTAATGAATACCGGGGAAAAACCGGTTCTTTCTCAGAATAATCTGGTCACCACAATTGCCTGGCAGATAGATGGGAAAACACACTATGCACTGGAAGGAAGTATTTTCGTAGGAGGTGCGATTGTACAATGGCTGCGGGATGGCTTGAAAGTCATCCACTCTTCCTCGGAAATTGAAGAACTGGCTTCCCAGGTTCCGGATTCGGGAGATGTCTATTTTGTTCCGGCCTTGACAGGTATGGGAGCGCCTTATTGGGACCAGTATGCCCGTGGTACTATTGTGGGGATTTCCCGGGGCACCACAGCCGCTCACATTGCCCGTGCCGCCCTTGAAGGAATTGCTTTCCAGACAATGGATGTGATCCATGCGATGGTACTGGATGCGGGAGTCGGAATGACCGAGTTGCGTGTAGA
>JAJQES010000505.1 GCA_021201565.1 Tannerellaceae bacterium | reverse complement strand
GGTTAATCTAATTATTTTAATTATTTCTTGTAATTATTATTTGATAATAAAAAAGTTTATTTATATTTGTGGCGTAATTAAAGTTTTAAGTCTAATTAATCCACTATTACTATGAAGGACATACATAAAATCAAGGGACTTATCAATGCTCCGTTTACTCCTTTCCTTACGAATGGTGAAGTAAATTACGAACCTGTTTCCCGGTATGCTGCTATGTTAGCAAAAAACGGTTTAAAAGGTGTTTTTATCAATGGCTCTTCCGGTGAAGGTTATATGTTGACAGAAGAGGAGCGCATCCGTTTGGCAGAGAAATGGATGGCTGTATCGCCTGCCGGTTTTAAAGTAATCGTACATGTGGGAAGTACTTGTGTAAAGTCAAGCCGTATTTTGGCGGCACATGCTGAAAAAGCCGGAGCCTGGGGAATAGGAGCGATGGCACCTCCCTTTCCTAAAGTAAACCGGGTAGAGGAGTTGGTAAAATATTGCGAAGAAATTGCTTCGGCAGCTCCTTCCCTTCCTTTTTATTATTATCACATACCTGCTTTTAATGGTGCTTATTTATCTATGGTAGAATTCCTGGAAGCGGTGGACGGACGCATTCCTAATTTTGCCGGGATTAAATATACCTATGAAAGCCTGTATGAATATAATCAATGCCGTTTGTATAAAGACGGTAGATATGATATGCTGCATGGACAGGATGAATCCATTCTACCTTGCCTGGCAATGGGCGGCGCTCAGGGAGGTATTGGGGGAACGACCAATTACAATGGCCGTGAACTGAATGGTATTCTGGAAGCCTGGGCAGCAGGTGATCTGGAAACTGCACGGGAGAAACAGAATTTTTCACAGGCAGTTATCAATGTAATCTGTCGTTACCGTGGAAACATTGTCGGCGGTAAGCGAATTATGAAACTGATTGGACTGGATCTGGGTCCCAACCGGACTCCTTTCCGGAATATGACTGACGAAGAAGAACAGGCTATGCGTAAAGAACTCGAATCCATTGACTTTTTTGAAAGATGTAATAAATTCTAAGTAGTTAGTAATTGGCAGTTTGAAAGAAAAAATCTACTAACTACCAACTACTATCTACTAACTACTCTAAAAAACACTTATGAACACAATAACGAATGCGGCGGATTATCTGTCGTACTGGGGAGACTATTACCTGAAAGAATTGACGGAGGACATTCTTCCTTTCTGGATGAAACATGGGTTAGATCCTGTAAATGGAGGCTATTATACCTGTCTGAACCGGGATGGATCTTTGATGGATACCACTAAATCAGTGTGGTTTCAGGGACGGTTCGTATATATTTTATCGCTTCTGTATAACCGGGTCGAAAAAAGAAAGGAATGGCTGGATGCAGCTAAAAGCGGAATTGACTTTATGGAGAATCATTGTTTCGATACCGATGGACGGATGTTTTTTGAGGTAACGGCAGAAGGTGTTCCGGTACGTCGCAGACGGTATCTGTTTTCGGAAACATTTGCGGCCATCGCAATGGCGCAATATAGTCTGGCCAGCGGAGATAAAAGTTATGCCGGTAAAGCTCTGAGGCTATTTAAGCAGGTAATCCACTATAAAAATACTCCCGGGTTATTGGAACCCAAGTACAGGGAAGGACTCCAGGCAAAAGGTGCCTCTATCTATCTGATATTGCTGGATACAGCAGCCTGTATACGAGAGGCTGTGGAAGATGAAATATTGACCCGGCAAATCGATGAATCCTTGCAGATACTGGCACAGGATTTTGTCAAACCGGAATTTAAGGCCATGTTGGAAATGGTAGGGCCGGATGGGGAATTTATTGATACCAATGCCGGACGTACCATCAATCCCGGCCACTCGATTGAAGCTGCCTGGTTTATTCTGGCGGAAGCGAAACGGCGTGGGTGGGATCCACAAATCCGGGACCTGGGATTGAAGCTGCTGGACTGGTCCTGGGAGTGGGGCTGGGATGAACCCACCGGAGGGATTGTCCATTTCCGGGATTGCCGTCACCTGCCTTCACAGGACTACTGGCACGATATGAAATTCTGGTGGCCCCAATGTGAAACCATGATTGCTACCTTGTATGCCTGGCAGGCAACCGGGGACTCAAAATATCTGGAGATGCACCGGAAGATCAATGAATATACTCTTTCACATTTTCCGGATAAAGAATATGGTGAATGGTATGGTTATTTACACCGGGATGGAACTGTGTCCAATATGGCTAAAGGAAATATATTCAAAGGTCCTTTCCATATTCCGCGGATGTTACTGAAAAGTTACGAACTTTGCCGGGAAAATCTTTAATATCATGGGCAACAGACAAAAAACATATCCCTGGGTGGTAGTTGCGTTACTTTGGGGAGTGGCGCTCCTCAATTATATGGACCGGCAGATGCTTTCCACTATGAAAGTAGCGATGATGGGAGATATTACAGAGCTGGAATCGGCTGTTAACTTCGGCCGGCTCATGGCTGTGTTTCTCTGGATCTATGGATTGATGAGTCCGGTAGCCGGAATGATCGCCGATAAAATAAACCGTAAATGGCTGATTGTTGCCAGTCTTTTTGTCTGGTCATCCGTCACCTTACTGATGGGCTATGCCACCAGTTTTCAACAATTGTATATCCTGCGTGCACTGATGGGAGTGAGTGAAGCCCTCTATATTCCCGCCGGTTTATCGCTGATTGCTGATTATCATACCGATAAAACCCGTTCCCTGGCCATTGGAATCCACATGACAGGACTCTATACAGGACAGGCCTTAGGCGGCTTTGGTGCTACCGTAGCAAATGCCTGGAGCTGGCAAACTACCTTTCACTGGTTTGGATGGATAGGAGTTATTTATAGTTTGGTGTTGATCCTGTTCCTGCGTGAGAAGAAAACAGAAACAAACCAACAAGAAACTAAAGTTAAAGATCCGCAACCTGTTAAAAGTGCTCTCCAGGGAATGGTGATGCTGTTTGCCAATCTCTCCTTCTGGGTGATCCTCCTTTACTTTGCGACTCCCAGTCTGCCGGGCTGGGCTACTAAAAACTGGCTTCCTACCCTCTTTGCTGAAAATTTATCTATTGATATGTCTGTTGCCGGACCCTTATCAACCATTACCATCGCTCTGTCTTCATTTGTCGGGGTAATTGGTGGAGGTATTCTGTCCGACCGCTGGATACAACGCAATATCCGCGGACGGATTTATACGGGAGCTATTGGATTGGCACTGACTATCCCGTCTTTATTACTCCTGGGATATGGAAACAGTTTCCTGGCCGTAATCGGTGGAGGATTGTGTTTCGGTATCGGATATGGAATGTTTGATGCAAACAATATGCCTATTCTCTGCCAGTTCATCTCGTCCCGTTACCGGGCTACCGCCTATGGGATCATGAACATGACGGGTGTATTTGCAGGAGCATTCATTACTAACATCCTCGGCAAATCTACGGATGCCGGGCATCTGGGCGCCGATTTCGCTATGCTGGCGATCTTGGTATTTGTAGCATTACTTATTCAATTGATCTTTTTACGTCCAAAAGAGACTATTGAACAATGATTATTAACTCCCACAGGGAGTGTTAACTAACTATTTAGATGGGAAAAGATTATTTCCGGTGGATAAACTGCCGGCTGCCCTCTTCTTCTCTCATCACTCAGAGATTTAAAATTATAAATGAAAGTTTTTACTCTATTAAATGTAACATTATGAGAAAAAGTACCTTACTTCTCCTACTGGTCACCTTACTGCCCAGCATGATATGGGCACAAAATAAGATCACGGTCAAAGGTGTGGTGTACGATGATCTGAATATGACCGTTCCGGGGGCTTCTGTTGTGGAAAAAGGAACACAAAACGGGATTGTAACCGACATGGATGGAAATTTTGTTCTCTCTGTCAGTCCCGGAGCCACACTGGTTGTCTCTTTCCTGGGATATGCATCACAGGATGTTCCGGCAACCGATCGCCAGTTAATGGTCATTACCCTCAGAGAAGATAATCAATTATTAGATGAAGTCGTTATAACCGGCTACGGTGGTTCCCAGAAACGGGCTACCCTGACAACAGCTATTTCCAAAATGGATGACAAGGTGTTGCAGAATGCCGCATTCAGTAATGTCGGACAGGCATTACAGGGATCAGTCACCGGGTTACGTGTAGTCAATACCAGTGGACAACCAGGAGAGAATCCGGATATTGTTCTACGTGGTGGTGCCACTATTTCCGGTAATAACAACGGAGCCCTTATCATTGTCGATGGCGTAATCCGGGAAAATATGCAGGGCATCAGTTCAGATGATATTGAATCTATGCAGGTGTTGAAAGATGCCGCATCCACAGCCATTTATGGAGCCCGGGCCAATGGCGGGGTGATCCTGATCGAAACTAAAAAAGGCTCAGCCGGAGCCTCTTCCGTAAACTATAAGTTTAAAATGGGAGTGAATAAAATCCGGAAAGGATATGACTTTTTAAACGCTGAAGATTATATATATTACAACCGGATGGGCTACAAACGTTATAACCCGGATGGTGGAGTCGATACCCAAATGGGGTATGGAATCGGGAATAATTTGTTTGACATCCGGTATCTGAATGAAGATACCCGCCACCTGTTAAGCCAGGGATGGCAATCCATGGCCGATCCCTATTATGACGGTGAAACCATTTTGTTCCGTGACTATGGCGGCCAGTTAGATGATGCGGTTTTTAACAGTTCAGCTATCACACAGGATCACCATCTGAGTTTTGCAGGTGGAAATGATAAAGGAACCTTTGCGGCCAGCCTGGGATATTATAAAGAAGATGGGTTGGTGAATGGAACAGGCCTGGAACGTTTTACCGGATCATTTAACGGCTCCTATAAAGTATTGCCGTTTCTGACCGTAAAAGCCGGTACCACCTATTCCTGGCAAAAGACCCCCGCATTGTGGATCGGTTCTTATGAAATGTTCTACCGGGTCCGTTCACAGCGTCCTACCTGGAATCCCTGGACAGAAGAGGGCGAACCCGCTTCCGGGTTTGGAACAGGCGATGGGAATCCCCTGTATTACAAAGATATCCTGACCCGTCAGAATGGGGTTCGGCGTACAACTTACAATGGTGGTTTCAGTCTGGACATTATTCCGAAGAAACTAGTGTTAAATGGGAACGCTTCTCTGTATCATTACGACGAACAAAAAGAAGAGTTTGATAAAGCCTATCAACGGCAGGATCAGAATACACCTGTTTCAACCCGGCAGGCAAAAGCCTATTACCGCAAGCGCAATCAGCAGCAGGTCAATACAACCCTCAATTATACCGATACATTTGCCGGTAAACACAATGTAGATGTTATGGTAGGTGGTGAGTATTATAACTGGCATGAATTTGTATTTGAGGCAACCACTGAAGGGTCACCAACTGACGATATACCTACGCTGAATGCCGGTTCCACCCGTACGGCTACCAGTTCCTCAAAAACCGGCTACCGGATTCTGTCTGCATTTGGGCGCGCAAACTACAATTACAATATGAAATATCTGCTTTCATTCACTGCCCGTTATGATGGTATTTCCCGGTTGGTGGATAATCGTTGGGGGTTCTTCCCTGGAGTTTCCGCCGGATGGAATGTCATGGAAGAAGATTTCTGGAAAGGTTCCGCTGTTTCCAATTATGTTTCTAACCTGAAACCACGTATTAGTTATGGGGTAAACGGGAATGTGTCGGCTATCGGAAACTATGAAGCCTATGGAGTATATGCCCAGACAAAAGACTATGGTGGTAATACCGGTTTTTATAATGGATTTGTAGACTCTGCTGATAATAAACTGAAAGGATTAGTTAAGTCCGGTCTGCGTTGGGAACAAAGCCAGACTTTTGAGGCCGGTTTAGACATCAGTTTCTTTAATAACCGTTTGAGTTTTATAATGGATTATTATAGCCGGCGCACAAAGGATTTGTTAACCGGGCTGAATTTACCGGCCTATACCGGGTTCGATGCTGTTACAACAAATCTCGGAACATTAAAGAATTATGGATTTGAGATGGAAATCAAAGCCAATATCCTGAATCTGAAAAACGGATTTACCTGGGATATGTCTGCTAATATGACCACTGTAGCAAATAAGATCATCTCTTTGCCTTACAACGGAAATGAAAATAACCGTCAGGGTGGTGTACAGGTATGGGACCCGAAAACAAATCAGTTAGTTTGGTTAGGAGCCACCGAAGAAGGAGGTAAATTAGGTGTATTATATGGATATAAACAAGTACGTATATTCCGTGACTGGGATGATGTAAGAGAAAATGCCAATATGTTTATAGACGAAGTAGCCAGTTTATATGGCCCCGGAAGAGCGGATGAATATGCCGGTCAACCGGGATGGCGTCCCATCGAACCCGGAGATGTATTCTGGCAGGATACGAATGGTGATGGGGTAATTAACGGCTATGACCGTGTGGAGATTGGAAATATATTTCCAAAAGTAACCGGTGGTTTTACGACAACATTTGGTTATAAAGGAGTAAGTCTGTATGCCCGTTTTGATTATGCATTGGGACACACGATCTACAATGACCTGGCAGCCCGCTCTCTGGGACAATATCAGGGTTCATTTAATGTGATCGACATGGTGAAAAACACCTGGACAGAGACAAATCGTGATACCGATCTGCCGGCTTTCTATTATGCCGACCAGTTAAGTAAAAAGAATATAACCCGTTCCAATAATGCAAATACAGTAGCCAATGACAATAGTTCCCGTTTTTATGAAAAAGGAGATTATCTGGCATTACGGGAGCTAACTATCTCGTATGAGTTGCCTAAAAACTGGATTCGCCCGGCCTATATACAACAGGCCTCCGTGTATGTAACCGGACAAAATCTATGTTATATTACCGGCTATACAGGTGTGTCTCCGGAACCGGCTGTCTCTACGACCTACGGAAGAGGAATAGATAACGGACGCTATCCTACCCCTCGCACGTTCTTATTTGGCTTATCCGTTACCTTCTGAAAAGAGTTGAAGATTTTAAATTGAACAGATTATGAAAAAGAAAAGTATAATATACAGTGTCATTTCATTCATTGTAATAGGATTTAGTGGGTGCAACTGGCTTGATGTCGAACCGGAAAGTAGTTTTACGGATGATAAATATTGGCAAACAGAAGCCCACTTCAATGCATTTAATGTTGGTTTACATTCGTTAATCAGAGACTATTCTTATAACTATTTCCTGTTAGGAGAACCCCGGGCAAACCTTTATAATGAAGTAACTCCTTTTGGAGGAGAAGCTACACAAGGGGTTGAACGGTTGACTTATAACACATTGAATAAAGAGAATCCGGGGATCAGTAATTTTGCGGACCTCTATCGTCCCATCAACCAGTTAAGTTTGATGATTGATAAAACACTGGCAACAGACCTTTTGCCGGAAATAGACCGCAATTACTATCTCGGACAGGCGTATGGATTACGGGCCTATCTCTATTTTCATTTATTACGTTCCTGGGGAGATGTTGTTTTACATTTACATGGGACAGACGGTGCTGATCTTGATTTCTACAACCTTTCCAAAGCAGCCTCTCCGGCAACAGAGGTATTGGCGCAGATCAAAGAAGATATTAAATCTTCAGAGACTGCTTTCGGGAATGATATTTCTTTTAAACAGGGAAGACACTATTGGTCTTTACCGGCGACCCTTATGCTAAAAGGAGATGTCTATCTCTGGAGTGGTAAACAAATGGGAGGAGGAGCTTCCGATTACCAGACAGCAAAAAGTGCATTGGAAAAAGTGCAGACAGCGGATGTCGCTTTACTGGATGATTTTGAGTCCGTGTTTGCCTATACCAATA
>JAJQES010000506.1 GCA_021201565.1 Tannerellaceae bacterium | reverse complement strand
TAATTACATTACCGGCGTGTTTCATAAAGTTTAATTTACCCAATTCATTTAGTCTGTGTTATGAAAGAACAGGTGTTAAATAAATTAGATCAAATAGCGGTTTCCATAGCCGGCTATGTAAAGAAGGAGGAGAATCATTTTACACCCAAAGGACTGTATAATGGAGATTTTGGTATCCTGCTGTTCTTATATTATTATGCCCGCTATACCCATGCGCCGGAAGATGCTTTATTGGCCGATGTTTATACTGAAAAGTTATTGGCCGGTTTTGAAGAGAGTATTACCACCCATACCTTTTGTAGTGGACTGGCCGGGATTCTTTTTCTGTTTGCTGATTTGCGGGAAAATGAATTTGTCGATATTGAAATGGAAGAGACAGAAGCATTGTTTGAAGATTACCTTATTTCCGGAATGAGGAATGACATGGCTGCTCAGCAATACGATTTTATGCATGGTGCATTAGGAGTAGGGCTCTATTTTCTAAAAAGAAAAACAAGGACGGACTTACTAAAAGAACTCATTCAGTATTTATACGGGACGGCAGAAAAAGATGAGGTGAATAAAGTTTATAAATGGAAGTCTCTGCTCATCAAAGAAGAACTAAAATATGGATATAATATCGCCCTGTCCCACGGCATTTCCAGTATTGTTCTTTTTCTGGTAAAAGCCATTCAGCAGGGGATAGAAAGTGAGTATCTGGATCCCTTACTGGAAGGGGCTGTTAACTATCTGCTTTCCCAGGAAATTGATTATACTACATACGGCTCTTTTTATCCCTCTCAGTCCACAGAGCAACCGGGAAAAAGCCGTTTAGCCTGGTGTTATGGTGACCTGGGGATCGCTTTTGCTATTTACCGGGCGGGGGAGGTTGTGCGGAATGACGAATGGAAAGCAAAAGGGCTGGAGGTTCTTTTAGCAACTACCCGGAGAACCGGCATAGAGGAAAATGGAATAAAGGATGGTGGCATTTGCCATGGTTCTGCCGGGATCGCTATGTTTTTCAATAGAATGTATATAGAAACCCGGGAGCCTGCCTTTCAACAGGCTGCGGAATATTGGATAGCATGTACCCTTCAACAGGCATCTCATCCGGAGGGACCGGCCGGATACAAAACGTTTGAAAAGGAGGGGTATCAGGATACAGATTATACTCTTCTGACGGGGATTGCAGGAATTGGAATGACTTTCTTATCCTTTCTGACGCAGGATACACAGAAATGGGATACCATTTTTTTATTATCTTAACCACAGGCAACCCCCGAAGATATGATCAGGAAAGCAGAACAAAAAATAGAAGAGATTGTCCGGGTTATTCTTACCCGTACCGGTTTATGGATGCATTCTTTAAGTCTCTACGATGGGAGTAGCGGTGTGATTTTATTTTTATTGTATTACAATCAATTCGTAAGCCGTAAGTACGAACCTCAGATCGAAGAATATATAGATCAGTTTGTGGAAAAACTATCCATATACACAGGAAAATATACCTATTGCGATGGGTTATCCGGCATATTGTATGTACTCTCGTTTCTAAGAGAGAAAAATATGCTTGACATAGATCTGTCTGATACAGAACCCATCTTTGAAACAACTATGTATACATGCATTCAAATGGATATGGAGAAATCCTATTTTGATTTTATGCATGGAGTTGTAGGAGGGGGACTGTATTTTTTGAAAATGAACAGAGAAGAACCCGTAAAAGGAATTCTTGATTTTTTATACGCTACTGCCGGTAAACAGAATGGTCCTATTTATAAATGGGCCTCCCAGCAATACCACCCGGAAGATAAGATCAGATACAGTATCGCACTTTCTCACGGATGTTCCGGGATCGCTCTTTTCCTAAGCAGGATTCTCCGGAATGAACAGATCCGGGTCGATAAAAACAGATGTGCGGATCTATTGACAGGCTGCGTTCAGTATCTCCTGTCCCAGAAATTTAAAGAACCGGCTGTCTCTGTGTTCCCTGCAGAGTTTTTAGAAGATCCTATCCCTTCCCGCCTGGCCTGGTGTTATGGGGATTTAGGAGTGGCTTTGGCCGTTTACTATGCCGGAAAAGCCCTTAACCGGACAGATTGGATCGAAGAGGGTACCGGCATCCTGAGAGCAACTACCAAACGGATCCGGCCGGAAGAAACCCTGGTCAATGATGCCGGCATTTGTCATGGCGCAGCCGGGATCGCTATGATATACAACCGGATGTATATTGAAACCGGGGAAGAGTGTTTTTTACAGGCCACGGAGTACTGGATTAACCAGACCTTGCAGTTTGACGTACATGCAGACGGTCTGGCCGGGTATAAGACCCATTTCAATAAGAAAAGGAAAGTAAACGATTGTAGTTTATTGACCGGGATTACAGGGATTGGTCTTGTCCTGCTCTCTTATGTAAAAAGAGACAGGCAGGAATGGGATGAATTATTTTTATTATCATAAACAGAGGTTGCCGAAAATCTGAAAAAGAGTAGGTTCATTGTAAATTTATTAACCATGAAAAAGAGAAAATTAGTCCTGAAAAAAGAAACTGTTGTTCATTTGAGTAATGAAGCTATGAGTAAAGTAAAAGGAGGTACTATCCTTACCCGTCCTCTCAGTTCGGAAGATACCGGCGCATGCTGTATTTGTCTGGATAAATAGTAAAGAAAGATGAAGATATATCGAAAGTCCGCTTTTGATATAAAACTAATAACAAATACCATTATGAAGAAGAAAAAATTAGTTTTGAAAAAAGAAATCATTGTTAGTCTCACAAATGGTGGGATGAGGGATTTAAAAGGTGGAACTGCTCCTCCTACCGGTCAGGGACGTACATCCCAGAATAACCTGAATTGTTGTATTTGTATGACAGAAGCTGATTGTCCGGCATCTGCAATTGCAGAAACTTGTGGACCTTATACATGTATATATAGTGATTATTGTATGGAACTACCTCCACCAGGTTTATCGAGAGGTCTTATGAGTTGTGAAGGATGCTAATAACAAATACAAGTATGAAAAAGAAAAAATTAGTTCTGAAAAAGGAAACCATCACGAAGTTGACGGACGAAGGAATGAGTGCTGTAAAAGGAGGAGAATATGCAGAGGAGACGGTCCAGGTTAATCGTACCTCTGTCGATCCGTGGGTGGAATGTTGTGTGTGTGCCCCTGTTGAGGTAACTGTGTATGAGACTTGTCCGGGCTGTATTAATTAATACGTGAACGCATGATTCAGCCTTTTCAGTCTTTTATTTTACGTACTCCTTTATTGCCTTATTCCAGGCTATCGGACATATTACGGAATAGGAAATCACTCCTGGAGGTATGTAAAGATTCACACATACAGGAAGCGATATATATCGCTTCCCCTCCTCTCTATAAAGAGTTACTGAAATTTCTTGCCGGAGAGGTAAAGAACAAAAAAGAGGAAGAGCGGTTGGTTTGTTCCATCGTCCGGTATTTGAGCCGGATGACCACCCGCTCTACCCCTTTTGGGCTGTTTGCCGGATGTGCTGCCGGAACAATGGGTAAACAAACCCGGCTGGAGTTAAAAAATAGTTCCCGGCATACCACCCGTTTGGATATGCACTATTTATCCGCCCTGTGTGACTCTTTGCTGAAACGGGAAGATATAAAAGACAAATTAACCTACTATCCCAATAGCACACTGTATCCCTGGAATAAACAATACCGGTATATCGAATATGATACCCGTCAAACCAACCGGAACTACTCCATCACAGCGGTGGATAGTGACATGTATTTAAAAAGGATATTAAAACGGGCGGAACATGGAGCCACTGTCCGTGAACTTGCTACCGTATTGACCAGTCCGGACATTCAATACGAAGAAGCGGTTGACTATGTTTACCAGTTAATAGAGAACCAGATCTTACAAAATCTGTTAAGTTTACGGGTGACCGGTGACGATTTCTTCTCTTGTCTGGTCACGCTGTTAAAAGGAATAAAGGCCGATGAACATCTTCTGGCCATTCTCCTGTCCATACAGCAGAAAATAGATCGGCTGGATCACCAACCCCATACAATCGGATTATATGAAGAAATTATCGGGGAAATAAAAAAACTGAATGTGCCTTATGAAGAAAAATATCTTTTCCAGGTTGATTCCATCCGGGAAAATAGTTGTCTGGAGCTTGGAGAAGAGATCCTAACGGAATTACGCTCTGCCATTACTTTCTTAAATAAAATAACTCCCTTAACCGCGAATCCGTCTCTGGAGAAGTTCAGGGAAGCATTTACAGACCGGTATGGCGATCGGGAAATACCACTTATGGAAGCGCTCGATACAGAGTCCGGCCTTGGATATCCGCCCGGTGGTAATCAGGGGGATGTCTCCCCGTTGATTGACGATTTTGTTTTGCCGGCTGGCTCTGATACTTCTCACACAGGGACAGATCCCCTCTATGCCCTGTTGTTGAAAAAGTTGATAGCCTGTCTTTCCAATAACGAAAAAGAGATCGTACTGACGGATGAAGATATAGATCAGTCTCCTCCGGATTGGACCAATCTGCCGCCCACTTCCCCCTGTATGTTTGAGATCCTCCCTAAAGGAGATGCTTATCAATTGCATATAAAGAGTTTTGGAGGCAGTTCAGGCGCCAACCTGATAGCCCGTTTTGCACATACTCATCCGGCCATTGATGCCTTTGTAAAAGCGATTACCACAAAAGAACAGAAATTAATGCCGGGTGTTCTTCCGGCTGAGATCGTCCATCTTCCGGAAGCACGGGTCGGAAATATATTATACAGGCCTCATATTCGTGAATATGAACTCCTGTATATAGGGAGTTCATCCCTGCCGGAAGAAAAAAGAATCCCGGTGTCAGACCTGATGGTCTCCATCCGGGGCGGCCGGATAAAGCTTCGTTCCGTACGGTTAAATAAAGAGATTATTCCTCGTTTAACCAATGCCCATAATTACCGGAACAACCCGATGCCTGTCTATCATTTTTTATGTGATTTACAGACGCAAAAGAAACGTACCGGACTCTATTTCCACTGGGGAAAACTGGGTTCCGGATACTCCGTTTTTCCACGGGTCCGTTATAAAAACACCATTCTCTCCCCTGCAAAGTGGAGGGTACAGGTAAAAGAACTGGCTCCTTTCCTGGATATGCAGGAAGATACGGTTTTACCGGAACGCATCTCCCGGTGGCGGGAAGAAAAAAAGATACCCGGATATACCCTGCTGGAAGATTCCGATAATCACCTGTTTATAGATTGGAAAAGCCCATTGAGCCTGAAAGCTTTCTTTTCCATCATCCGTAAAAGGGAACAGGTGGTTCTAATGGAACTGTTGACGGATGTATCCGGTGAGTCCGGTGAACCTTTTTTCAATGAATGTATCGCTGTCTTTTATAATGAGCACTAATATGAAGTCCGTACAACAAACCTATATTCCCGGCAGTGAATGGTTGTATATTAAATTATATACGGGCCATAAAACGGCTGATAAAATATTGTCTAAAGAGATAGCCGCTGTTCTGAGAGAATTCCGGAAAAGAGATATAGTAGAGAAATGGTTTTTTATCCGCTATTCAGACCCCGGTTTTCATCTCCGGATCAGGTTTCACCTAAAGAAAAAGGAATATACCGGAGAAGCATTGAGTCTTCTTTATTCAAAACTGAACAGACTGGTGGAAGAAAGGAGTATATGGAAAATACAGGTCGATACGTATGACAGGGAATTAGAGCGGTATGGCCATACATTGATCCAGGAAGCAGAAGCTTTTTTTTATGCTGATAGTACCTGTATCCTTTCCCTGATCCGGAAACCGGACGTTTTGCAGAATGAAGAGTACCGCTGGATGATCTCCCTGAAACTGATTGATGCCCTGTTTGATGACTATGGAATCGATCTGTTACAACGCTCCCGGTTAATGGAGCAAATGAGTGCAGCCTATAAGCAGGAGTTTGGTTTCAATACCTATAATTCCAAACAATTCAATGTCAAATACCGGGAAAAGAAAAAGCTGGTAGAACAGGTATTAAAAGGACAGGGCGAAACAGATTTTACCACACTCTTTTCGCCTATCCGGAAAAGATCCCGCATATTACGGCCTATTGTTAAAGACCTAAAGAAGAAGCTGCCTCAGGAGAAAGCCGTTGTATCTCTGGAATCATTAATAGGCAGCTACCTGCACATGACACTCAACCGCTTGTTTCGTTCCAAAAACCGCAAACACGAACTGGTCATTTACGATTTTATGCGCAGATATTACGCCAGCGAACTGGCCCGCACGCAAATCACCCCCTGAACCCGCAGGGCTGTCCCCAAAGTCTATGTATGTTCCACAGGCTGGCACATGCTGGCGCGGATCTCCGAATCCGTGCCTGAATAGTATTTTAGGCACGGAACCGGAGTTCCGCGCCAGCAGTGGCAGCAGTGGTGGTTGAAGGGGATTTATAATCCCCGCCTGTTGAGTATAAGGATTTATAATCCGCTTTACTAACCCATACGTCCCGGTTTATTCGGTATTTATTTATTTTTCGAATCACAGATTCTACTACTCGTTAGTCGGGGATTGCAAATGGAACATCCCGGTTTATCGGGGTCCTCTCTGACCAGAATGCGATCCGTTATGTACTTGTTAGTCCCCTGAGTCCCGGAGGGACGCCCTATGTTAGCCCAGGGCAACGCCCTGGGTTTGAATGCGTTGTTGTTATTGAGTCCTGTAAGGACGGCATAAATTATAATCAATCTGTCGCTATTTTATTATGCCGTGCCTACAGCACTCATTTTCTTCTTACTCGCTATAACCCAGGACGTTCTCCTGGGCTAAGATAAGCCGTCCCTCCGGGACTTATACGGAAATTGCTGGTCCTGGTCCGATAAATCCGCATACAACCCGCCGTATTTGTCTGATACCGTCCTTCTGTTGAGAGCAGAGGGAAGAGAGGAAGGTGAACTAAACCTTTTCCCGGAGGGGGTTGTTTTCTGGGAAAAGTAAAGAATATGGGAACATTATCTATCAGACAGTTCATTATAAGTGTGTTCGTGTTTATTTGTAGCAGTACGGCTGTATTGGCTCAACGGGTAGAACAGGATTCGCTATGGATCCGGGATGTCATTTCCAATGGAGGAGAGTATCAGCTGAACCCGGAAGTGTGGGACGCTATCCGGAACGGCACCCTGCTCAATGCGAATCTGCCTGTTTCCGCTCCGCTGGGCGCTCTTCCGGTTATGCCTGTCAATACCGGTTTTGATTTACGTATCTATCATTTACCAAATTCCTCTTTTTTGTACCGGTATGATCCTGTTTCCCTTCTGGTCGTTCGTTCCGCCCTTATCCGGGATATTGACAATGTATTGGTTTGGGAATATTACAGAATTCCGCATACCTCCATTGAAATATCTGCTCCCGGTGACGACCTGTTCCCGCAGGATGTTGAATTGATTAACGGAGAATGGGAAGCCACTATCCATCCCCGTACCTATGCCACCTTCTCAGCCGAAGAGGGATTAGAAGACTTGTTCGAGCCCACCGAACGCCATAAAAGGGAGAACCGCAAAAAAGCCAACGCCTGGAAAACCTACAACATGCAGGAAATGGAGGATTATTAAAAGTCTACCTATAGTCTAAGGGTTCTCTGCGCTATTTGAGTATTCTGTGTCCTCCATATTTCAAATTAGCTGGATGGAGATCATTGTAGGCAGGAAGATTTTAACATATTGCTTTTATTGATTTTCCTCTTTCCGGAGCTTCTGTAAAAACTCAAATAAAAAAGAAAAGAACTTACCAATGGATAGGATCGATATATTTTTGTTTTTTATTCCTGCAGGGAATATTGCAATAGCCCAGGGTTCAGCGAAGCGCTACCCTGGGTCAGGAACCGC
>JAJQES010000210.1 GCA_021201565.1 Tannerellaceae bacterium | reverse complement strand
GTATAGTTGTCAGACTTATAACCGTTAAAAAAGAAAACAGATGTGTATGTCGTTCCGGAAACCATTTCATACCAACCGGGATTTATTTTCTTTTATAGATGAACAGGAGGGACTAAATCCATAAAATAAATAAGAAAAGCGCCCTTCACAGGGCACTTTTCCCGGTACTCAAATTTAGTTATGATTCAAATGAAAGATAACAGCTTCTTCAAATTGTCAATTGTCCATTATCAATTGTCCATTGTTTCTCTTCCTCCACCGAGCGCATGATATAGGCTGATGATGCTCTGGATTTCGCTGAAGCGGTCGCTTACCTGTGCTAATTGGGCTGACAACAGGGATTGGCGGGCTGTCAGGATCTCCAGATAGGTAGTGGAGGTATGTTCCATTAATAATTCTGTGCTCTCTACCGCACTTTCCATGGCTTCTACCTGGCGGGTACGCAGATCACGTTTATTCCGGGCAGTCTGGAATTGCACGAGGGCATCATTTACTTCTGCCCCGGCATTTAACACTGTTTGTTGAAAATATAGTTGGGCTTCTTCCTGTTGTGCTTTTGCGATTTTCACCCTTGCACGGTTGATTCCTTTGTTGAACAGGGGTTGTGTCAGGGAGGCCGCGGCATTCAACAATAGTTTACCGGGATTTACGATATACATACCGGCGTTATTGGTCCATCCGGCCAATCCGCTCAGATTGATAGAGGGATAAAGCGAGGCTCGCGCTTCATTGGTCGCGTAATGGGCCTGGATGAGACTCCATTCCGCGCTTTTTACATCGGGACGGTTGGACAGGAGCTGTACCGGAATACCCGCTGTCAGGTGTTCCGGTAGGGACTGGTTGCTGAGGGTGCCTCTTGGTATGGAATGAGGGGGTTCCCGCAGCAGGAGTGCCAGGCTGTTTTCTACTTCGTTGATTTGTTGCTTCAGATCATGCAGAGAGGTTTCGATGGAATAGTAAGTTCCTTCTATCTGTGCAACTCCGGCTTCAGTGGCCATCCCGGCCTCTTTCATGGCGCGCATGGTTTCTACACTTTCTTTCCAGCTGGCTGCTGTCTGTGCTGAGATTTGATACTGGGCATCCAGCATCAACAAGGTATAATAGAAGTTGGCGACCCCTGCGATGAGCGAAGTGCGTACGGCCTGGCGGTATTCCAGGCTTTGGGCATAGGCTGCTCCGGCTCCTTTCTTTGCATTCTGTAAGCGTCCGAATGCATCTATTTCCCAACTGGCTACGACAGGAATGGAGTATGTTTTCGCTGTTTTGGAACGGTCGAAACTACTCAGGCTTCCTTCCGGTGCCACATGCAGGGAAGGAAGGAAAGCAAGACGGGCTGTGGCCAGGGAGGCTTCGGCCTGTTGAATGCGCAGGTGGGCAGCCTGGAGATCGGTATTATTCTCAAGAGCATGGCTGATGAGTGCCTGTAAATAAGGATCTGTAAAGACTTCGTCCCACCGGATGTTTCCCAGGGTGGTTGTATCGGTTGCCTGATAGGCCTCTCCAAATAATCCTCCGGTTTCT
The DNA here is from genome assembly GCA_021201565.1 of Tannerellaceae bacterium. GTDB lineage: Bacteria > Bacteroidota > Bacteroidia > Bacteroidales > Tannerellaceae > UBA4116. Next base: position 6,362 of record JAJQES010000210.1, on the reverse strand, counting down.
ATCTCCGGGCGGTGATACGGTTTATATAATCCGCAACTACTCAGGCAGGCTGTTACTATACATAATAGATATATCTTTTTCATCTGTTTTTACTTATTTCTTGTTTGTATTCTGTTCCCGCTCTTTTTTATCCTTTTCATGTTCTTCTATCTCTGCCTGGATAGCCCAATCAGGATAATTGTCTATCTGGACAGGTGTAAATTTCTCCTGAATATACTGAAACAGGATAAACAGGGAAGGAACAAGGAATAACAGGGCCAGGGTTCCGATCAGCATCCCTCCTACTACACCGGTTCCCAGCGAACTGTTCCCATTGGCCCCTACGCCGGAGGAAAAGACAAGAGGTAGCAATCCGAAGACCATGGTTAAAGCTGTCATAAGAATAGGTCTCAGGCGGACTTTTGCGGCGGCAATAGCAGCGGCAGCGATGGACATGCCGCTTGCCCGGCGCTGAGCTGCGTATTCGGTCAGTAAGATGGCTGTTTTAGCCAGAAGCCCGATCAACATAATCAATCCGGTTTGCAGGTAAATATTATTTTCCAGTCCCAGGGTTTTAGCAAAAAGGAAACTACCCATTAACCCACAGGGTACGGAGATTATCACTGCCAGCGGTATCAGGAAACTTTCGTAAAGAGCGCTTAGAATCAGATAAATCAACAGAATACAGATGCCGAAAATAATGACTGTATTATTGGTGTTTTGGCTCTCTTCACGGCTGATTCCCGCAAATTCATAGCTGTATCCCTGGGGTAGCGTAGCGGCTGCTACTTCCTGAATGGCACGAATCGCATCCCCGGAACTATATCCGTCGGCTGCCGCGCCGTTTACTGCAATGGCATTGTACATATTGAAGCGGGTCAGGGACTCTGCTCCATATACTTTTGTTAGTTTTACAAACTGGCTGATGGGAGCCATCTCACCGTTAATACGTACAAACACTTTATCTAATGATGCGGTATCCAAACGGTATTCGGGTGCAGCCTGGATCATCACCCAGTAGATTTTGGAGAAGCGGTTGAAGTCTGATACATAATGACCTCCATAATAACCGGAGAGTGTGGACAAGACTTCACTGGGAGAAATTCCGGCCCGCTTACACCGGGCGGCGTCTACTTCGACCAGCCATTGCGGATTGTTTACACTGAAGGAGGTATAAGCGGCGGCGATTTCAGGCCGCTGGTTCAATTGCGCTATAAATTGTTGGGTATATCCGTAGAATGTACCCAGGTCGCCCCCCCGGCGGTCCTGTACATACATGTCAAAACCGTTTCCGGTTCCATACCCGGTGATCATAGGAGGAGCCATCACAAAAATGCTGGCATCTTTGATATCTCCTGTCCGTTTATATATCTCTGCTACTACGGTATTTACATCATCCTCTTTGTTAGGACGTTCATCCCAGTGTTTCAGTTTGATAGTGATCATACCATACGAGGGTCCCTGGCCGGCAATCATGCCATATCCGGCTACTGAGGTATATGCCTGTATTTGTGGTAAACCCTCTATCCGCTTGGTGATTTCTTTGACTACTTTATCTGTTTGTGCCAGTGAACTACCCGGTGCAGTCGTTATATTTATGAAAATGCTGCCCTGGTCTTCATCCGGAACTAAACCTGTTTTAGTGTTATTCATTAAGACAACCAATAAGACCACGGATGCGAGAATCGTTGACCAGGTTAACCAGGGACGTTTCATAAAAAAGAAAACTCCATGCTGATATTTACCGATCATGGTATCAAAGGATGCATTAAAAGCTTTCCGGAAACGAGTCGCGAAATTATTTTTTTGTATACCACTTTCATCTACATACGGCTTAAGCAGGAGCGCACAAAGTGCCGGCGATAAGGTCAGGGCATTGATAGCGGAAATCCCTACCGCAACTGCCATTGTCAGCCCGAACTGGGTATAGAATGTTCCGGAAGTTCCTCCCATCATAGACACAGGAATAAACACGGCCATAAACACCAGTGTAGAGGTGATAATCGCTCCACTGATTCCTTTCATCGCGTCGTTGGCCGCCATATAGGAAGACTGGTATCCTACATCAAACCTTGCCTGCACGGCCTCGACGACTATAATGGAGTCATCCACGACCGTACCGATTGCCAATACCAAAGCGAAAAGGGTCAGCAGGTTGATACTGAATCCGAAGAAAGAAAGAAAAGCGAAAGTACCTACCAGGGAAACCACAATCCCTACCATCGGTATTACTGTAGAACGTAAATCCTGTAAGAAAACATATACAATCAGGATAACCAGCAGGACTGCTTCCAGTAGGGTTTTGATCACTTCATGGATGGAGGCGAAAAGAAAATCATTGGCATCCCTTAACTCTACAATGTCCATACCCGCAGGCATTTCTTTGCGGGCTTCTTCCAGCAGTTTATCAATTTCCTGAATTACTTCGGTTGCATTGGTTCCGGCCGTCTGGAATACGAGACAGGATATCCCCGGTTTCCCATTAGTGGTGCTCGAATAGGCATATTGTTGTTCTCCCAGTTCCACATCTGCTACATCTTTCAGGCGTAACAATTCCCCATCCGGAAGCGCGCGTATGATAATATCTTCAAACTCTCCGGGTAACAGTAAACGTCCACTGTATTTCATAGTATACTGATAGGTCTGATTCCCATTTTCCGCAAAGGAACCGGTGGCAGACTCAATGTTTTGTTCAGACAATGCCATGGTAATATCGGATGGAACCAGGCCATATTGTGCCATCACATCGGGCTTCATCCAGATACGCATACTGTAATCACTTCCTAATACGACCAGTTCCCCTACTCCGGCTACACGTAGTATCTGGGGTTGCAGGTTGATTTTTAGATAATTACTCAGGAATATATTATCGTAGGTTTCGTCCGGACTATAAATAGAGAATATTTTCAGGATACTGGTTTGTCTCTTGAAAGTTTGTACCCCGACTTTGGTGACTTCCGCAGGCAACGAACCTGTTGCTTTGGAAACACGGTTTTGTACGTTTACCGCAGCCATATCCGGGTCGGTACCCTGTTTGAAATATACAAAAATAGTTACACTCCCGGAGTTGGTGGCCGAAGAGGTCATGTAGGTCATATTCTCTACCCCGTTGATCGCTTCTTCCAGGGGAGCAATCACACTATTCTGTAATGTTTCGGCACTGGCTCCGGTATAGGATGTCATAACCATAACGGTAGGGGGAGCGATATCGGGATACTGTTCAATGGGAAGGGTAGCCAGTCCGATAATTCCCCCCAGAACGATCACAATGGAGATGACCGCCGACAACACCGGACGGTCTATAAAGTATTTGAGATTCATAATTTTCTTTAATTTTTTTGTTTATCACTCACTTGGTTCGTGGTAGTTAGTAGTTAGTAGTTGGTAGTACACTCGCTTTGCTCGTTTAGTAGAGAACTCATTTATTCGTTTATATATTCTTCTGCTAAATGAACGCAGAGAATGTTCTACTAACTACCAACTACTAACTACTTTTTTACTTTCACCGGCATTCCTTCACGGATGAGTCCTACGCCTTCGGCAATAATAAGGTCGCCTTCGGACAGACCGGATTCAACGATGTATTCCTGTCCGTTGCTTACAGGGGTTACTTCTATGACGGTTCGTTTAGGCAAGTCTCCGTCTACTTTGTAGACATATTTTTTATCCTGGATCTCTACGGTCGCGATCTGAGGGATGATCAGGCTCTTTTCACGTACGGAAGGAATAACAATGTTTCCGGAACCTCCACTGTGTAGTAACCGTCCTTCGTTCGGGAATACGGCACGCAGGGATACACTTCCGGTAGTCAGGTCAATCACTCCACTGATGGTTTCAATTCGTCCTGTATATTCGTATACACTACCGTCGCTGAGCAATAACTGAATGCCGGGTATGTGTTTAAGGGCTTCTTCTTTAGAACCGTGTTGACGGGTCAGGGATAATAACTGGTTTTCAGTCATGGAGAAATAAACATACATTTCCGAATTATCGGATACAGTAGTCAATGGACGGGGAATAGAAGCACTTACCAGGGCGCCTACCCGGTAGGGAATGGTGCCTACGACTCCATCGACCGGACTTTTGACAACTGTATAGGACAGGTCGTTGCGGGCGTATGTTAACTGTGCTTCAGCCTGTGCCAGTTGGGCCTTCGCAGTCAATAAACTATTTTCAGCGGTAGACAGATCGAATTGTGAGACGACATTGCGGTTAAATAATTCTTTCTTACTGTTGTATACCAGTTGAGCGGTTGCCATCCCGGCTTTCGCTGCTTCCACGTTGGCTTCCGCTGTTTGTAAAGCGGCTTTAAAAGGTACCTGGTCAATAATAAAGAGGGTTTCGCCTTTCCGTACACGTTGTCCCTCTTTTACAACGACTTGTGAAATAAAGCCTCCTACCTGGGGAAAGATATCAATATCCTGTCTGCCCCGGATGGTGGCCGGATAGGTATCGGTTAACCGGCGGTCTGCTTTAGTGATACGAAGTGTTGCATACTCCGCTTCGGGCATTACAACCTGATTGTTTTTACACCCGGTGAGCAATACGCAGCACACCAGAACAAATGTTGCTTTTACTGTTTTCTTTTTCATTTCTTTTATTTTGAGCTAAAAATTCCGGTTGCAAAAGTACTTTTTGATCAGCCGTTGTTCATTTTCAGAATTAGGCTGGTATTGTTCATTTTTGGAAACAGAGAGTGATTTATTCATTATTATCTCCTACTGTTAAGACAAAAACAGAAATGCGATGAACTCTTTTTTTACACTGGCAGAAGAGCCGTTTTTGGTCGGAGAGTCCGATCTGCATAAATTTCTTCATCATCCCCGGCGATTAGATTGGGGTCTTCTTTTTCTTTGTACAGAAGGGAAAGCTGTTATTTCGACGGAGACGATTAACTATGAACTCCGTAAGCATAGTAAGGTCACTCTCCTACCCGGTACCATTTTTACCTTGCATGAGGCGTCTCCCGGTTTTCAGGTCTCCTTTCTGGCCTTTTCCCATAAGATGTTTGATGAAGCTAATTTCCGGTTGGGTCCTTCTTTTTTCCGCTTTTTAAGAGAAAACCCGGTGTATCATCTGCCGGCAGATAAAAGTAAATTATTGCAGGGACTTTTTCCTTTTTTAAAAACGGTTTACCATGACCATGCCAACCAATTCCGTTATGATATTGCTAAAAATCAGTTGCAGTGCCTTCTCTGGGAGACATACGACAAGACACACCGGCATTTTCAGAATATGAAGGAACACTCATCGTACAATCAGCACGAAATATTTAAGAAATTCATTTCGCTGCTTCGTACTCATTACAAAGAGGAGCGGGAAGTCTCTTTCTATGCGGACCAATTATGTATTACCCCCCGTTACTTATCCTTTATTACCCGGCAAATCACTCAAACCAAATCGGCTAAAGAGATCATAAACAAACACATTATACTTGAAATTAAAGTTTTGCTGGAAACTACCCAACTTTCTATCCAGGAAATAGCGAATTATTTAAACTTCCCTGACCAGTCTTATCTGGGACGTTATTTTAAACGTTATACCGGTAAATCCCCTTCCGAATATAGGGTAACCACTTCTTCTGAATCCTAAAGGGTTACTTTATGTGCCGGATCATTTTCATTGCGTTCTGATAGATATCTGAAATGGTCATCTTTTGTACAACATGTGTTTTTACTGCATGGAATAACCAGAGGACTAATCCTGCATTACAGTAAATATCTTTCAGATCAAAAACAAACAGAGGTTTTAGGTAGATATAATCCAGACAACCTTCAGACCAAAAAAGAATAGTCAAAAACCAACAAATGACTCCAGCAAGAATAAAAAGAACAGACAGATCCAGTAATTTTCGTTGAGTAGAGACATACCGTAACCCCAGATATATGACTCCCATTAAACAACTTCCTACCATAATAATAAATAGATGTAGCCAAAGACTCCATCCCAGCTGAAACAAATGATTTATATAAGAGTACTGATTATTAAATACCGGATAAAACTCCAGTAATCCTGGAATAATATCTGTCCGGACATCTAAATAAGAATGAGAAATGATCAGTTTAATAGTCTGGTCCAACAAAACCAGACAAATCAATAGGAAAAGAAAAGGCCGTTTTTTCATACAAAATCCATTTGTGGAATAAATATAGTTATTTTTTATTTATTTTGTGGTTTAAAAAATATACAAATGGAATCAACCCTCGCTCAAAAAACCTCCCGTATTGATGTTGTAGATGCACTGCGTGGCTTTGCTGTTATGGCTATTTTAATTGTCCACAGTGTAGAACATTTTATTTTTCCTGTTTATCCGGATCCCGCAGCTTGTCCGTCCTGGCTCAATATACTGGATCAGGGGACATTGGATGTGATCTTTGTTTTAT
>JAJQES010000431.1 GCA_021201565.1 Tannerellaceae bacterium | reverse complement strand
TCTGCTGCAGCTGGCTTAATCAGCACTCTGTCTGCTAATGGTTTAATGTTCATCTTTTTTGGTATTTTAAATATGTTAATACTATAAATTTTAAAGTTATTTCGACTATCTCTCTGCGAATACTGTGCCAAAAATTACCAGCGCCGTATTTCTATTTGTTTGGGAAAGCCGGCCTGTAATTTTCAAAAGACATTCTGACAGGATGACGTAAAATCTGACAGCCTGAACTTAATTATTGTCAGAACCGGATAAAGAAAAGTGTGTCGCAAAAATACGAAGGCACGGTTAGCATAGCTATATCCGTGCCTGAATAGTTTTAATTTTTTATTCTGGAATCTCTTCTTATTATATGTAACCCAAAAAAGATCCCGATTGTTCAATGGAATAAACAGATCAGCTCCCGGGTGGTAACAAGTGTCTGTTCGCCGGTGATCATATTTTTCAGGTTCAGTTTGCCTGCCGTCATTTCGTTTTCTCCTGCGATTGCTACATAAGGAATTTGTTTGGCATCCGCATAACTCATTTGTTTTTTCATTTTGATAGCTTCCGGATAGAGTTCTGTCCGGATCCCTGCAGCCCGGACTTCCCGGAGAATGGGTAATAACCAATCCTGTTCTTTTTCCCCGAAATTAACGAACAGAACCTGGGTGGTTTGTAACGCGTTTTCCGGATAAAGTTCCAGTTGGTTCAACACATCAAAGATCCGGTCCGCTCCAAAGGAAATACCTACGCCTGAAATTCCCGGCATGCCAAATACCCCGGTGAGGTTATCGTAGCGTCCACCACCGGTAATGCTACCGATCTGTACATCCAGTGCTTTCACTTCAAAGATAGCGCCTGTATAGTAGTTTAATCCGCGGGCCAGCGTCAGATCAAGTTCAAGAGTTGCATTTAAAGAGGTTTTCTCAATCTTTTCCAGAATGAACTGAAGCTCTTCCACTCCTTTGAGCCCTGTTCCGGAAGGTGCCAGGATCTCTTTCAGGCGGTTTACTTTTTCCTGATTGCTACCGTTTAACAGAATGATTGGCTGCAACTGCTCAACGGCCTTTTCTGATAACCCTTTGCTGCGTAACTCTTCATTTACCTTTTCCAGACCGATCTTATCCAGTTTGTCAATGGCCACTGTAATATCCACAATCTTTTCCGCTTCCCCGATAATCTCAGCAATACCGGTCAGGATCTTCCGGTTGTTCATTTTGATGGCTACCCGGATACCGAACCTGCGAAATACTTCATCCATGATCTGGATCAGTTCTACCTCATTCATTAGAGAATCAGATCCCACGACATCCCCGTCACATTGGTAAAATTCACGGTACCGCCCTTTCTGGGGACGGTCTGCCCGCCATACCGGCTGGATCTGATACCGTTTGAACGGGAAATGAATTTCGTTCCGGTGTTGTACAACGAATCGTGCGAATGGTACCGTCAGATCATAGCGTAATCCTTTTTCACAAAGACGGGCAGCCAGCTTGTTGGTATTTCTTTCTGTCAGTTCTTCATCTGGTATGCCGGATAAAAAATCTCCGGAGTTCAATATTTTAAATAACAGTTTATCTCCTTCTTCTCCATATTTCCCCATTAGGGTAGATAGATTCTCCATAGCGGGAGTTTCTATTTGTTGATATCCGTATAAATGGTATACCTCACGGATCGTATTGAATATGTAGTTACGCTTTGCCATTTCAACAGGCGAAAAGTCTCTGGTACCTTTTGGAATAGACGGTTTTTGCATGATCTGTCTGTTTTATTTTTTTAGCTTACAAAGGTAGATTTTTCCATTGACAATTGACAATTGACAGTTCACAATTTTATATAGAGAGTGTTTTGCCGGTAAATCCTGAACGGATTCTTTTTTTTGTTTTCCATATATAATCCAGATAAAAATCAATTGAAATCGTTCTGTTAACCAATTGAAGTGATTCTGGAATATATATGGAAAACAAATGTAAACCATATAAAAAACATATTTGAGGATACGGAGTTAAGCTGCACAAGATACGCACAGAAAGAGCCGGTGAAGTGTAGTGATGGAGGTATTATGGATTCTTTTTATCCCATACACTGTTACCCCACGCTGGATTCGGTCTGTTTCCCATGGTAAATTCCAGGGTCCCACCGTTCAGTATATCCTCATGGGAGAAATAATTCTTATGGTATTCCTGTCCGTTCAGACGTGCGGACTGGATATATATGTTTTCTTCGGATGCTTCCGGGGCCAGAAGAGTAAATGTTTTTCCGTTCTCTAACTGGATAGTCGCTTTTGTAAAAGAGGGACTGGCAATCATGTACCAGGGAGTCCCGGGGCAGACCGGATAAAATCCAAGGGCGGCAAACATATACCAGGCAGACATTTGTCCGGCATCGTCATTTCCGCTTAGACCTCCGGGTGTATCTTCGTATTCTTCGAGTAGAATTTTCCGTACTTCCCGTTGTGTCTTCCAGCTTTCTCCCGCATAATTATACATAAATGCTACCTGATGGGACGGCTCGTTGCCATGCCAGTAGAGTTTTTCATTGAAAAGGGTATCCAATTTCTGGATGAACCGTTCGTTTCCTCCCATACATTCGATCAATCCCTGTGGGTCATGCGGTACGTAGAAACTGTAATGACACGGATAACCTTCTGTAATGAAAGAGACATATCCGAACGGGTCAAATTCCCGGATGAAAGAACCATCCGCATAGCGTCCCCGGGCCCAACCGGTTACGGGATCCAGTACATACCGGAAGTTTTGTGCCCTTTGGTGTAGTTGATCCGCATCTTCCGTGTGGCCTAACGCGTCTGCTATCTGTGCCAGAACGAAGTCATCATAGGCATATTCCAATGTCCGGGAGACCTGCTCGTTAGTATGAAAAGCTTCTTTTACCGGATCTTCCAGCGGGATATATCCATATTCCAGATAAGATTGCAGTGCCCTGCGTCCCAAGCCATTTTCATATTCTTCGAATGTAGCCGGTTGTTCAAATGCATTTTTTCGCATAGCCTGGTACGCTTCTTCCATATCAAATCCTCTGACTCCTTTTATATAGGCATCTCCAATCACGGAGATACAATGGTCACCGATCATGGCTGCGGTGTAACTGTTCCAGCAGGGGAATATGGGTAACCAGCCCCCTTCCCGGTATTTATCCAGCAGGGAATTCACCATATCGGAAGAGACAGCCGGAGAGAGGATATTTAGTAACGGATGAAGAGCCCGGTAGGTGTCCCAGGTACTGAAATCCTCATAGTAGTTGTGAGCACTTTGAACGCCCCCGTTTTTCATACCCATAGCGAATTCCGGCCGGAAGCTATCCACATCACTGATAGTATGTGGGAGGAACATCGCATGATACATAGCGGTATAGAATTTCTTTTTGGCTGTGACATCCGGTGTTTCAACTTTTATTTGTCCCAATGTTTGTTCCCATACATGCTCAGTCTGTTTGCGGATAGTCTCAAAGTTATAATCCGGGATTTCTGCCAGCATATTCTTTTTTGCTCCCGTTTCTCCGGTAAAGGATGTTCCGATACGGACTGTGATCTGTTCTCCGGCTTTGACGGCAAATCCGATATATCCTCCGGCGCCGGTCTGCCGGCTGATATGAGTAATAGAATCTAACGGTCTCCCTTCACTAAAGACACCGTAGGCTAAGGGTTCCTTTTCAAAGGTCACAACGTTGAACCCACTGAAATGGGCCGGTTCGCCCCAACCCTGGTAAATACGGTGAACAGGATTTTCCAGATATACCATTCGCTCTCCGGGAAGAATTCTGACACTACCTTCATTCTCATCACTGTTTGGGTGGAACACAAACCAGGCTGTCGTATCCCGGTCAAAGGTAAAGCGAAGTAAAGCTGCCCGGGAGGTTCCGGTCATTTCGACAGTGATATGATAATCTTCCAGATAGACTTTGTAATAGGCTGGCGTGGAAACCTCTGTGGTATGTGAAAACGAAGAGGCTCTTTCTGTAGGGGGTACTTTCAGATCTCCTGTGATCATCATGAAGGTCGAGCTACCATAGTCCTGCGTGCATCCGCCCACGATCCAGTGTGAGGAACGGAATCCCAGTATTTTGTCGTCTGTATAATAATAGGGGGCCACACATTTCTTTTCCGTGTCCTGTGTCTGAGGTGTCCAGAACGTCATCCCGTGGGGCACCAGTACAGCAGGAAGAGTCTGTGCATACTCCTCCGTGCCGGAACCGTGAGTATTCGCATTGGCTGTCTTAGCAACAGAAGTACCCACGTATGTGTTTACATATTGAATATAAGAGGTAGATACGTGATTGCATCCGGTTAAAAGAAATCCGGTTAAGAGTAAGAAGTAGCTTTTCATAAGAAGACTTTTATTTATTAAATCAGAGAATGATGTAAATATCGTTATTTTTTGTGGAGTGGCAGACTAAAAACTATTTGCTTTTTCAAATCCCCTTTCTTACCTTTAGCAATAATTAGCAGGAAGTAGCGAGTGACGTTAGCAATGGTACATATGGGTGTACAGACGATTGTAGGTACAATATTGTTCTTATCTTATTGTGTTACAATACTTGGCCTTGTGTTGGTTATTATGATGGAGAACCGGAATCCATTAAAAACCATACCCTGGGTGATTGTGTTATTGTTGCTTCCCGGCCTTGGGCTTTTGTTTTATTTTTTGTTCGGGCAGGACAACCGTAAACAACGGATTATTCCCAGACGTACTTATAAGCGGATTATGAAGCGTCCGCATGGGATCAGTCTCCGGAAGGATACTCATCCGGTCCCTGACCAGTACCGGCCCCTGGCACACCTGCTGGGGGTAAGTAATGAGTTTTCTCTTTTGTATGGAAGCGAGATTGCTGTCTATACCAATGGGAATGACAAATTCAACGCGTTGCTGGAAGCCATTGAGCAGGCTACTCACCATATCCACCTGGAATATTATATTTTTTGTAATGATGAAATTGGAAACCGGGTAAAAGAGGCTTTGATTCGTAAAGCAAAAAAAGGAGTTGAGGTCCGGGTGCTGTACGACGATGTTGGTTGCTGGAATGTAAAGAAAAGTTTCTTCCGGGAAATGAAAGAAGCAGGTATAGAAGTTTATCCGTTTCTCCGGGTCGTTTTGCCGGTTTTTTCGGGAAAAGTAAATTACCGGAATCACCGTAAAATTGTGGTGATTGACGGGACGGTAGGATTTATGGGAGGAATGAATATTGCGGATCGCTATTGCAAGGGAACCAGCTGGGGCTCCTGGCGTGATACACATTTCAGGATCCGGGGAAAAGGAGTGTATGGTTTGCAGTCCGCTTTTCTGATCGACTGGTATGTAATTACCCGCCGGTTATTAAATGGAAAAGTTTACTATCCGAAAGTTCCGGTATTGAGTAATAACCTGATGCAGGTTATCACCAGTGGCCCGGTAGGACAGTGGCGGATTCTGTTGCAGGCCACGATTAAAGTCATAGCAACAGCTAAGAAATATATTTATATACAGACACCTTATTTTCTCCCTACGGAAGGGCTTAATCAGGCTTTACAGACCGCCGCGCTGAGTGGCGTAGATGTCCGGTTGATGTTGCCTAAACGTGCGGATGCCCGTTCGGTAAATATGGCATCCCATTCTTTTATTGATGATATGGTCAAGGCGGGAGCGAAAGTTTACTTCTATAATCCGGGCTTTCTGCATTCCAAAATGGTCCTGTCCGATGATATGCTAACCTGTATCGGGTCTGCAAATATGGACTTCCGTAGTTTTGAACACAACTTTGAGGTGAATGCTTTTGTATATGATGAGAGTTTTGCCCTGCAAATGAAGAAGATCTTTTTCCATGATCTTCATAACTGTGAGAAACTGGTTCCGGCCCGTTGGTTAAAAAGACCCTTGAAACAACGGCTGGCTGAATCTTTTATGCGTCTTTTTTCTCCTCTTCTTTAAAGAAAATACTGAAGTTTACAGAACCGTATTCCCGGTGGTCATAGAACAACGGCAAAGCAGAAAAATCATATTCTTTTGGATGCTCCATAACAAATATACCGCCTTCTTTTAACGCGTCTTTTTCCAGTATGATTTCTGGTATCTGTGCCAGTTCCCGTAAGGCATACGGGGGATCTGCAAAGATAAAGTCGAAACGGTTGGCTGATAAGGTTTGTAGGTATTTAAACACATCTCCCCGGATAAGGGTCAGGTTTTCATCTTTGAGTAATCCGGCAACCTTTGTGATAAACTTTGCGTGATTGTTGTTTTTTTCTACTGCGATCACTTTACTGCATCCCCGGGATAACAGTTCAAAGGAGATACTTCCCGTACCGGCAAACAGATCTAATCCTACGGCATCTTCCAGATCCATCAGGTTACTAATCACATTGAACAGATTTTCCTTTGCAAGATCCGTTGTGGGTCTTGCGCTAAATGACGCGGGCACATCAAAACGGCGTCTCCCGTATTTGCCGGTTATAATTCTCATAGTGATAATGTAATTAAATCCAGAGGTGCTTTCAAAATATCTCCTCCTTTCAGATAAGCCTCAGAAGGTATTTCTGCCGGCTGTACGTTATTCAGGTATATCTGCAGATTTTTTATGAGAGAGGGGAAAAATTCCGTTGTTCCGGTAACAAATAACAGATCATTTAACTGGTCCATTTCTTTTTGTTGCCAGATATATAATATGTAGTATAAAATATCCTGTGGTTGTTGATAGGTAAATGAGTTCACTGTGTTCAGATTCCCATTCCGGTAACAGGCCACATCTATGAACCCTGGATGAATAAACACATACATACATGCTTGGGCATGTGATGAACTTTGTGTTCTCCATAGGCCAAGAAGCGGAGTGAGGTGATGATAGTAGGCAGGGTGGATAAATGAACGGGAACAAAATTCATATACCTCTTCCTGTACATTAAACAGGAGTGTCGCGTCCGGAATGTCTGGTTTATTAACAAGCACATGTCCGGTTTCCTGTTCAAAATTATAGGATAAAAAACGTTCCTGAGTTTTTTCCTGTACCAGGGAAGAGGGCAGTAAGGTATACAGAGGGGTCGTCTCTATAATATGGGTACGCAGGAAAGGCCAGGTAAAGAAGCTGTTTTCAAAAAAACATTCTTTCAGGGCTTCTGTATAGGCTGTTCTTTTATCTAAAGAAATTTCTTTATAGAGATAGCTCTCACTAACAGAAGGATTATAGATTGAAAAAGAAAGTCCATCCGGATTTAACCGGATGGACAATATATTCTTTTCCGAATTATCGCTCGTATATGTATCAGGTAAACTGATAACCATATTCAGAATTTACTCCCAGTTACCTGCGTTATTATTAATTTCTGTGATAGAACCAACACGTAATCCCGGATATTTTTCCAGTTTATTGGCTCTGTCGTTCAGGTTGATAATTTCCTGTCTGTCCAGTCCGTCCAGATATTCATTATAAGTTACACCAGCCTGGAACACTTTTACAACATATCCCGAAGCAGAAGTGATAGTGGCTGTATCCATAGCGAACTGTACTCTGTTATTGGTAGTCGGAACGTAACGCATTTCGTCTACATTATAAGAAGGTCCAAACAAGGTATCTTTAGCAATCACCCAGAAAGTATCACGTCTGATCAAACCCTGTTTAACCGCTTCCTGTTCTGTTAAACCTGATTCCAGCTGCTCGTCGGTCAATACACCTTCTTTGATAAGGAAAGGCAGTTTCTCTTCTTTCAGAAACTTACCCAGGTCATCAAATGAACCTGCATGCTCTTTGTGTAAGTTTTTGTACTCGATCTGTGCTTTCCGAATTTCTATTAAACGTGTAATAATCGCATCTTCACGTTTATCTCTTTCTTTTTTAAACTCAATCGGTCCCATAATGCTCCGGTAGCATACGTAACCCATTACGACAACAGCAACAGCTAACAAGATTTTTAAGACAAGTTTCATGGTGTATATTGTTTTTTAAATTTTATTTCGTCTCGCAAATTTAAAAAAGAATCTTTAATACACTACTTTTATAGCCAAAATTATTACAA
>JAJQES010000095.1 GCA_021201565.1 Tannerellaceae bacterium | reverse complement strand
ATGCGTGATCTGGCCACTATTACAAAATATTCGGGAGTAAATCCGGAAGTGAAAGATACGGGCCTTGATCCGGGAGTGGAGTCACGAAATCCGTATCCTACTACCAGAAGTTTTACGTTGGGTTTAAATGTTTCATTTTAAATAATAATTCAGAGTATGAAAAAATATAATTCAATATGGTCTGTTTTATTTTTGATCACTGTCTTATTCGCAGGGAACTCGTGTACTGATCTGTCGGAAACAGTATATCATGATATGGTGACAGATAATTTTTATCAGAACCGGGCAGAGGTGATGTCTGCTGTAACTCGTCCTTATACACACATGAGAGCATGGCATACACCTTATCACCATAGTGGTTACTATGGAACATGTGAATTTGCAGCCGACCAGTTAGCATGGCCACAGAAAGGGCGCCATGGATATGATGAAGCGAAGTGGATACGGTTACATTCCCATACATGGAATTTACGGGAGCCCGGTTTTGAACAAACCTGGGATTGGATTTATACAGGAATCGGATTCTGTTCAGATGCCATGGAGAATCTGGAAAAACGTAGTGCAGAGAGTATGGGTATTACAGAAGCAGAGAGAGATGCTTTTATTGGTGAATTACAAATATTACGAGCCTATCATTATATGAAATTAATGGATATGTTTGGAAATATTCCTGTCGTGACCAAAGTAGGAGAACCGATAAGTCCTCCCACAGAAGCCAGAGTAGATGTGTTCAAATTTATTGAGGAACAGATTTTGGAGCGTGTGGAAGATCTGGATGTATTAAGACCGGAAACAATCGGGCGTGTTGCACGGGCAGCAGGATATGCTATCCTGGCTGATTTGTATTTAAATGCAGAAAAGTGGGCTGGTACACCTCGGTGGGATGATTGTATCAAATATTGTGATAAAATATTATCGGGTGAAGCCGGCTCACAACATGGAATTCTGGATTTTGATGAAGATCTGATGAAACCTTTTAGTAATATCAATGGAGAAACCTCCAATGAAAATATATTTTCTATTTCCTATGATTATACCAGTACTGATAGATATTGCTCATGGCAGGGATTGATGTATCATTTTTCCCAACGTTATATTTATGGTGGTACTGCAGATGGTAATAATGGGGTAGTTGTTATTCCTTCTGCATATGATCAGTTTCATGATAAAGATTTGAGAAAACAGAAGTGGATGCTTATCGGTCCTCAATGGTATTATGACGATCCGGAACGTCCGGTACTGGGTACAGAAGAATATGAAGGCCAACAATTAGTGTTTGTTAATTATATTCGCCGGGAAAGTGAACGGGTATCAGCTGATCAGGAACTTCCCTCAACTATGATACATGGAGAGGAAAATAGTGGTGCGAGGTTTAATAAATATAACCCCGGCCCCTCTTCTGACCGTTCTACTTATTGGAACAATGACTGGGTGATCTATCGGTTAACAGATATACATTTTATAAAAGCAGAAGCATTAATGCGTAAAAATAATGGTATTGCCAATCAGGATGCCGTTGATTTAATTAATGCCAGAGTACAAATGTGTTACGAGCCGGAAGATGTGAATGAATATTTGTATACAACTTCAACACTTACCCTGGATGCTTTATTAGCAGAGAGAGGTCGTGAATTTATTTTTGAAGGTAAACGTCGTACAGATTTAATTCGGTTTGGAAAATTCCTGACAGAAAGTTGGTGGGATCATACTCCATCCATAGATCCAAATCTGGAAATATTCCCCATCCCTTATAAACCGTTAACGGCTAACCCAAATCTGAAACAGAATCCAGGTTATCCGAGAGAATAAATAATAAAAGCCTTCCTCTTCAAAAAGAGGAAGGTTCTCTAAAGATCTTATTTAATACAAGCTTGACTTGTCATTTTAATTCTCAATATATTTTGATATGAAACTCTATTTTAATCTGTTTTTTTCTATTATTTTGTTGACTTCATGTCAACAGGATCTTATCGTCAATGTTCCCGAACTGATGGATAATAATCCGGATTCTTATTATAAGGGAATCCCGGGGATGAATTATCTTGCTTTTAATTCGCAATTCAAAGAACCCATTCAGAGCTACACGCTTTTCTCTTCCGGGAATGATCCGGTGAATGATCCCGTGGAATGGACACTGAAAGGTTCCTATGATGGGAAAAAATGGATTACTATAGATGAACAAAAAGACCAGACATTTTTCTCCCGTTTTCAGGAGAGAACCTATGCAATCGCCAATCCGTCAAATTATACCCAATATCTTTTTGAAATTAAAACCACCGGAACGGATTCATTGATCCTGGGAAATATTTCGTTCCATGAAGAAAATCTAATGACCGGATGGGAAGAGTTTCGCTATCCGGAGATTGATTTTAAAGATTTAGACCCGGAAACCCAAGGAAGTGCCATTTATCAGCAACTGGTACAGGATCCGGAAAAGTATGTGCAATATCATGCGCAGAAAGTTGCTGAGATTTTATTTTATACTGCCCGTGACACAATGAATGATGTGCAGGGAATCCGGTATACTCTTAAAGATTATGAGGGAGTTTCTGCTAAATCAGGAAATCCTCCTGTTATTGCGATCGTATATAGTACACAACATATTGAAAAAGCGGCTGGTGAGTCCATGCTCCAGTTGGATTATGAGACTCGTGGCGTTTTATACCACGAACTGGTACATGCCTACCAGTTTGAACCTAAAGGGATCGGTTCTTACTCAACTAACCGTGAGTTTTGGGCCTCTATTGAAGGTTTGGCGGATGCGGTAAGAGCTCACGCCGGATTCTTTGATATCAAAGCCCGCCGGAAACCCGGTGGTCACTGGCTGGATGGATACCAGACTACCGGTTTCTTTATTCAATGGCTGACCACAAAAGATCCGGATGCGATCCGTAAATTTCATCTGACTGTCCGTGACCTGGAAGTGTGGAGTTTTGATGAAGCTATGAAAAGTATGTTTGGTCCTGAGAATGGGATTGAAACAATGTGGGAAGAATATCAGGAATATCTTTTAACTCAGGCATAAGGGGAAATAAATTTTTATAAATATGAAAATATATAATACTATTCTGTTATTATTTTTAGTAAGTATGGCATTTGTTGGAGAAGCTAAAGAAAAGGCCACCTATGTAAATCCGTTTATCGGAACAGCCAAAATGGGGCATACCTTTCCGGGTGCCTGTGCTCCGTATGGAATTGTGCAGTTAAGTCCGGATACGGATACTATTCCTCATAGTGTAAATGGTGTTTACCAGAAAGATGCTTACCGGTATTGTGCCGGTTATCAGTATGAGGACCCGACGATCGTTGGTTTTAGCCATACTCACCTGAGCGGAACCGGACATTCGGATCTGGGAGATATCCTGATCATGCCTGTTACCGGCGAACTTAAATTTAATCCCGGAACAGCTGCTGATCCGGATGCGGGCTATCGTTCCCGGTACTCTCATGATACAGAACAGGCCAGAGCCGGTTATTATGAAGTGACATTGGAGGATTATGGAGTAAAAGCACAGTTGACTGCAACCGAACGGGTGGGGGTACATCAATATTCTTATCCGGCAGGCGAATTACAGAAAATACTTCTGGACCTAACACATGGTATTTATAATTATGATGGTAAAGTATTATGGGCCAGCCTGCGTGTGGAAAGCGATACACTCATCACAGGTTATCGTATTACCAATGGATGGGCCCGTGAAAATTATACCTATTTTGCGATCTCCCTTTCCAAACCCATTACCAATTATGGCTATGTGGACCGGGAAAAACCTCCTTATATGGGATTCTGGAGAAAGTTTGACCTGACACGTAATTTCCCTGAGATAGCAGGACGTAAAATCGTTTCTTATTTTGAATTCGATGAAGATGATTCTACCCCATTGGTACTTAAAGTGGCTCTTTCTGCTGTAGGAACTGATGGTGCTATAAAAAATTTACAGGCGGAAGCTGCCGGTAAATCTTTTGATGCTATCGTGGCAGAAACCTGGAATAAATGGAATAAAGAATTAGACATAATCGAAATAGAAGGAAATAACGACCAGAAAGCGATGTTTTATACTTCGCTTTACCACACTATGATCAATCCCTCTGTATATATGGATGTAGATGGTCGTTACCGGGGATTAGACCATACTATTCATCAGGCGACTAATTTCACGAACTATACTATTTTTTCTGTGTGGGATACCTATCGCGCTTTGCATCCGTTGTTCAATCTGATCAACCGGGAACGTAGCAAAGATATGGTAAACTCCATGCTGGCACACGCTGAGCAGAGTGTTCATCACGTGTTGCCGGTATGGTCACACATGGGGAATGAAAACTGGTGTATGATCGGTTACCATTCTGTTTCAGTGGTGGCGGATGCAATTAATAAAGGTATTCCGGTTGATCCTGAACGGGGACTCCGGGCGATGGAAAGCAGTGCCAATTTATCTTATTATGATAATATAGGTGATTATAAAACATACGGATATGTACCTTTTAATAAAAATCATAATGGTTCTTCTATTACATTGGAATATGCATACGATGACTGGACTATCTACAATACCCTGAAATCATTGGGTAGAGATACGGAAGCTGAGATTTATAAAAAGAGAGCTTTAAATTACCGGAATGTCTTTGACCCGGAATTACAATTTGTGCGGGCTAAAAACAGTGATGGTACCTGGAAAACTCCGTTTGACCTGTTGCATACACATGGGGAAGGATTTATTGAAGGAAATGCCTGGAACTATTCTTTCTATGTGCCTCATGATGTGAATGGACTGATCGAACAGATGGGAGGCGACAAACAGTTTGTAGAACGTTTGGATTCCCTGTTTACCATGTACCTGCCGGATGAGTTCTTCATGGATACCGAAGATGTAACCCGTGAAGGTGTATTGGGAAATTATGTTCACGGCAATGAACCCAGCCATCATATCCCTTATTTATATGCCTGGACAAGCCAACCCTGGCGGAGCCAATACTGGGTGCGGGAGATCATGAACCGGATGTACCTGAACAGTATTGATGGTTTGTGTGGAAATGATGACTGCGGACAAATGTCAGCCTGGTATATTTTCTCAGCCATGGGATTCTATCCTGTTTGTCCCGGATCAGAACAGTATGTGTTGGGAACTCCCTATCTGCCTTATATGAAAGTAAAAGTAGGCGAAGGAAAATACCTCGAGATCAAAGCCCCCCGTGTAAGCGATAAAAATCGCTATATAAAAGAAGTCAAACTCAACGGACAACCTTATACAAAAGGGTATATCACCTATAATGATCTCAAAGACGGTGGAGAGCTCGTTTTTGAAATGTCCTCAACCCCAAACCGCAAACGGGTTCAGCGTCCGGAGGAGAAGCCTTATTCTTTGAGTAAATGAGAGAAATATTAGGTAAGGGTTGAAAAGCCTGTTTTGTAATTAAAGAAAAAAATAAATTGTAATAAGTATGGAGCAAATCGTTAAGGCATTATCTTTGCAGGACAGACCTTTGTTAAATATTTATTATAATAAGTGCCATTAAAAAACACTATGCGTATGAGAAAAGTAAGTTTATTAGTTGTGTTGTTAATTTCGATCTTCTCCCGTTCTGTGGCCGATGAAAAATTACAGCCGGTTGATTATGTAAATCCATTGGTGGGAACGATGTCTAAGATCTCGTTGTCTACCGGGAATACCTATCCGGCTATCGCATTGCCCTGGGGGATGAACTTCTGGATGCCGCAGACCGGTAAAATGGGGAATGGCTGGGCTTATACCTATGATGCGGATAAGATCCGTGGTTTTAAACAAACCCATCAACCCAGTCCCTGGATCAATGATTACGGTCAGTTTTCAATTATGCCGGTGACAGGTAAACCGGTGTTTGATGAAGATAACCGGGCCAGCTGGTTTTCGCACAAAGCGGAAGTGGCTCAGCCTAACTATTACCGGGTGTATTTGGCAGATCATGATGTCGTAACTGAGATCACTCCGACTGAAAGAGCGGCAATGTTCCGCTTTACATTCCCTGAGAATGACAACTCGTATGTAGTGGTAGATGCATTTGACCGTGGTTCGTATGTAAAGATTCTGCCTGACCAGAAAAAGATCATCGGATATACGACCCGTAACAGTGGGGGAGTTCCGCAGAACTTTAAAAACTTTTTTGTCGTAGAATTTGACAAACCATTTACATACATTGCCAGTGTGGATGATCGTGAGATCCGCAAAGGGGAAACAGAAGCTCAGGCGAATCATGCAGGTGCGATTATTGGTTTCTCTACCAAAAAGGGAGAAATTGTACATGCCCGTGTTGCTTCTTCTTTTATTAGTGCCGAACAGGCAGAACTAAATCTGAAAGAACTGGGTAATAATACGTTTGACCAGATTGTAGATAAAGGACGTGATGTATGGAATGATGTATTGGGACGTATTGAAGTGCAGGATAATGATGTTGATAAATTACGTACTTTTTATTCCTGTCTGTATCGTTCGGTATTGTTTCCCCGTAGTTTCTATGAAATCAATGCAGCCGGTGAAGTGATGCATTATAGTCCTTACAATGGAGAAGTATTGCCGGGATATATGTTTACGGATACTGGTTTCTGGGATACCTTCCGTTGCCTGTTCCCCTTTCTCAACCTGATGTATCCTTCTATGAATGTGAAGATGCAGGAAGGATTGGCCAATACGTATAAAGAGAGTGGATTCCTGCCCGAATGGGCCAGTCCGGGACACCGTGGCTGTATGGTGGGGAATAACTCAGCCTCTGTGGTGGCGGATGCCTACCTCAAAGGATTACGCGGATATGATGCGGAAACGTTGTGGGAAGCAGTGGTACATGGCGCTCACAATGTGCATCCCCGTGTAAGTTCTACCGGACGTCTGGGACATGAATATTATAATGAACTGGGATATGTTCCTTATGATGTGAAGATCAATGAAAGTGCAGCCCGTACACTGGAATATGCGTTCAATGACTGGTCTATCTATAAATTCGGACAGGCTCTTGGCAAACCCGAATCAGAGATCGCTATCTATGCTAAACGGGCGATGAATTATAAAAATCTGTTCTGTCCGGATCACAAACTGATGCGTGGTAAAAATGCCGATGGAACCTTCCAGTCTCCTTTCAACCCGTTGAAATGGGGAGATGCCTTTACCGAAGGAAATAGCTGGCATTATACCTGGTCGGTATTCCATGACCCGCAGGGATTAATTGACCTGATGGGTGGAAAGCAAGGTTTTAACCAGATGATGGATTCTGTATTTAATGTGCCGCCTCTGTTTGATGATAGCTATTACGGAGGAGTCATTCATGAGATCCGTGAAATGCAGATCATGAATATGGGTAACTATGCACATGGTAACCAGCCGATCCAGCACATGATCTACCTGTATAACTATTCCGGTGAACCCTGGAAAGCACAATACTGGGTACGTGAAGTAATGGATAAACTATATTTTGCGACTCCGGATGGATATTGCGGGGATGAAGATAACGGACAGACTTCCGCCTGGTATGTCTTTTCAGCCCTGGGGTTCTATCCTGTATGTCCGGGAACTGATGAATACATTTTAGGCTCTCCGCTCTTTAAAAATGTAACCCTGCATTTGGAAAACGGAAAGAAAGTAAACATCAGGGCAAATGATAATAGCAAAAGCCGCCGCTATATTTCCGGTATGCAATTGAACGGAAAGAACTATACCAAAAATTATCTGACACATGATGTGTTGATGAAAGGTGCCAACATTCAGTATAGAATGTCTGCTACACCCAACGAGCAAAGAGGTATTCAGGATAGTGACTTCCCGTATTCTTTTTCCAATGAGTTAGTCAAATAAAAAATAAACTATCATTTTATTGAGGCAGGGATTTTATGGATTACGTTGTTCTTTACAGTGTAATCCGTAAAATCCCTGTCTAATTAAAGCAGGGTACTTATTTTTCCAGATGTAGGAATCGCTTCCGGTAATTTTACAATAGTTGTCCCATGCTATTTCCGGATAATCCCACTGGTTGTTCCTGAAACTATCCGCTGGAATAAGTTGTTAT
>JAJQES010000344.1 GCA_021201565.1 Tannerellaceae bacterium | reverse complement strand
TTTTTTACTTTTACTCCCGCTTCTTCCATGACTTCCCTGCGCACTGTTTCTTCGATGGATTCGCCGATCTCTGTAAATCCGGCGATCAATGCGTAGTTGGTGTAGGGACGGTTGGCATATTTGGTTAACAACAGTTTGTTACCATTTGTTACACCAACGATTACGGCAGGTAATATTTTCGGGTATTCACTCTGCCGGCATTCCGGACATTGCAGCATGCGTTCGGCTGCATGGTGTTGCATAGGCCGGCCGCAACGGCCACAAAAACGGTGACTGGCGTACCAGTTTGCCAGGCTGAACCCGGTGACTCCGGCAAAGGCTTCTTTTTTAGGCGTACCTTCCCGGAACAGATTGATATCGGTAAGGGTAAACCCGGCTGGGATCTGCTTCCAGTCTGAGGCACTGAAATAACGGGTGTGATCAATGGAAAAGAAGTAGACGGTATCTAATAGAAGAGATCCCTCTTCACCGGTAAAGTCTTTTACACGGGGAAAACGGATCTCCTCCTCCTCCGCAACCATTACTTCCCGCCCTTTAAAAAGAAGGAGCGTGTCGTTCTCCGTGGGTGGGATGGGTTGATAGGAGTTATAAAACAGATGTGGAGCAATATCCTGTATCATTGAATTAGCTTTTTATTGCTCCAAAGATAGCTAATTAATACGAATATCCACACCTCCCTTGTCTGTCGCAGACAAGGAGAGGATGGATAAAAAACAACAACAGAAAATGACCAGGTTAGTTCTCATCTTGTGTGAATGATTTATTCTTATCAATTAATTCATTAATTTGTTGTACACTGGCGGCGGACCTGTAGGGTTCGGTTGGTGGGTTCAGGCAATAGTCTACCAGAATATCGATGGTCGATTCGGCAACATGCATACGGGTATCGCTGGAAGCATAGTAGATCAGTACCCGGCCATCTTCATCAGCAATCCATCCATTGGAAAAAAGTACATTGGAGACATCCCCAATCCGTTCTTCCCCTTGTGGAGCCATCAAATAACCGGCCGGCTGTGCGATCACTTTTGCCGGATCTTCCAGAGAGGTCATGTACATATAAAGGACATACCGGAGTCCGGCGGCACATCCTCTTACTCCGTGTGCCAGATGCAACCAGCCGTGAGCTGTTTTGATGGGATGTGGACCTTCTCCGTTTTTGACTTCTTTGATCGTATGGTAATAGCGGCGTTCAATAATGGTTTCTCCGGTGATTACCGGGTTGGTGATGTCATCCAGTAAGGCCCAGCCAATGCCGCCACCGTTTCCGGCCTCAATGAATCCATCCTGCGGACGGGTATATAGAGCGTATTTTCCGTTTATGAATCCGGGATGTAACACGACATTCCGCTGTTGGCCTGGCGATTGAAGATCAGGGAGGCGTTCCCAGTCCGTTAAGTTTTTAGTCCGGACAATACCTGCTTTGGCAATTGCGGAAGAGAGGTCACCGGGTGCTGCGTCCGGATCGTGGCGTTCACTACAGAAAATCCCGTATATCCATCCATCCTCATGTGCTGTCAGCCGCATGTCATATACATTGGTTTCTTCCGGTTCGGTGTCCGGAAGTGCGACCGGCCGCTCCCAAAAACGGAAGTTGTCAATTCCATTCGGACTTTCAGCAATCGCAAAGAAAGATTTCCGGTCTATTCCTTCTACCCGTACCACCAGCAGGTACTTTCCTTTCCATTTGATGGCTCCCGCATTCATGGCCGCATTCATCCCGATCCGTTCCAGACAATAAGGATTCGTTTCAGGATTCAGATCATACCGCCAGTTAAGAGGGATGTGGTCGTGAGTTACTACCGGATATTTATACCGGTTGATGATCCCGTTTCCTCTTTCTGCGCGGATGTTTTTCCTGCTTAACAGTGCTTCCTGTTTACGGAAAAGCGCCTCCATTTGTTCTTTAAAATTAGTCATGTGTCTCCTGTCTTATCTCTTATCTCCATAACGGATGTTGTTCGATCGCTTTATTTGTGTTCATCTCTCCATCCGGGATAGGAAGGTAGAAATGTTTATGTTCAAATGATTCTGCACCCTGTTTCTTCTTCTGAATGAAGTGTTGTTTTAATTCACTTGCCGTATACCATCTTTTTAAGTCAAAGAACCGTACACCTTCCTGGTAGAATTCCAGTAATTTCTGGTGCTTCAGTTCTTCCCACAATTCCTCTTTTCCGGCCCAGGTTTTATAGGGAAGGCCGGCCCGTTCCCGTATCCGGTTCAGGTGGGCAGCCGCCTGGGTGAGATTATTGTTTTGCAGGCAGGCTTCCGCATGTAGTAGCAACACTTCTGCGAATCGCATAATACGGTAGTTGTTGCTTCTGTGTCCCAACACTTCCACATGGTCTGCATTATCGTCAGCGATCCAGAAGTTGGTGTATTTTTTGGTCAGGAACCGTCCTTTTACCCCTTCTATTACCGGATAGTCAGGTTCTACTCCGGCTAAACTACCTCCGGCGGATGTCCAGAGGTCATCAAACGGTTTGGTTCCACCATAAAATACCTCATTGGCTTTTACATCGTTGAAATCGGAATATTCAAAGAAGAAATTGGTGTACATACGTTTATCGTATTTGGTATCCGAACCTGCCGGACGTAATTCTGTGATGTATTCGTTAATAATAGAGGGCGAAGGCATGGCTTTGAACCAACCGCCGGTTGCTCCTGTCCCAATATATTTAGGAAGGGCGATTCCCTGCATGGAAGTAGACTCTTCGCTCCCCCAAAAACCATCCGTACCATAATCGCTATAATTGATCTCAAAGATAGATTCTTTGTTGAACTCGTTGAATTCCGTAAAGTTGTCTTCATACTCAGGCATCAGATCATAGCTGTAGGGTGCGTCCAGTAAGAGCCCGAGTTCTTTTTCAGCGTCTTCATATTTACCCTGGTATACATAACTTTTGCCCAGATAAGCAATGGCCGCCCCTTTGGTCACCCTGCCCAGTTCGCTATCCGGACGGTTTACCGGCAGGTGTTGTTTTGCAAATGCCAGGTCTGCTTCTATCCGTTTCCAAATCTCCGCTTCCGGTGAACTGGCTAACATGGCTTCTTCAGCCGTATCGGCGGTTTCCAGACGCAAAGGCACATCTCCCCAGTTAATAACCAACAGGAAAAAGGAGAATCCCCGGAGGAAAAGCGCCTCCGCTTTTAATTCATTCATCCGGGTATCGGTAAGAGGAACCTCTTCTATGTTTTGCAGGAGAGTATTAGCCCGGTGAATGCATTGATATAACGATGAGAAAATATCACCGTTTGTTCCTGTCCCGGAAGAATTAATGAAGGTGGTCAATTGCCACATGGATTGACTGTCCTGCCGGTTCCATGTATCATCAGAACGGCCGTTTTGTACCTGCCAGCCGGTTTCTGCTCCATAATATCCATACATTTGTGCGCGGATAGGAGAGTAAACGGTTGCCATGGCTGCTTCCACATCGGCTTCTGTTTTCCAATAATCCTCTTCCGTGGAATTATTGGGGTCCGTCAGATCCAGGAATTTAGATTCATTGCAGGCTGTAAAGAGAATCAGGAAAGCCGGCAAAAGAAGTATGTTGAATAATATATTTGTTTTCATATTGTGTTTACCTTTTTAATTAGAAATCAAGTTGTACACCAAATGTAATGGTACGTGCCGACGGATAACGCCCATAGTCTGTTCCTCGGGTGGCTACTCCTTTACCTCCTCCCATGATATCCTCTTCCTGGCCTACATCTCCCAGGTCCGGGGAGTATCCTTTATATCCTGTAATAGTGAACAGGTTATCCATAGCGGTATAGATCCGTACATTCTGAAGGTGGATTTTGTTAGTTACCTGTTTGGGCAGGCTATATCCTATTTCCAGGGTCTTTAACCGGATGTAATCTCCTTTTTCCAGCCATCTGTCGGTGCTGCGGTTTGAATTCTCATTGGCATCGTCCGCCGTATAGCGGGGCATCGTATTGTTCCTGTTGCTTTCTGTCCAGGCCCCCAGCACGGAGGTACTATAATTGTGCATGGCATCCATCGCCTCCATTCTTACACGGGTATAGTTATAAATCTTATTTCCTGCCATACCATCAAAGAAGAAATTCAGATCGGCTCCTTTCCAGGCTACACCCCCACGGATACCAAATGTGAAATCAGGGAAGGGGCTGCCGGCATATACTTTGTCGTCAATACTGATTTTGCCGTCCCCATTCGCATCTATATACCGGATATCTCCCGGTTGTGCCTTTGGTTGTATCAGGTTTCCATCTTTATCTTTATGAGCATTTACTTCAGCTTCACTCTGGAAGATTCCATCGGTTTGGATCAGGAAGAAAGAACCGATCGCATATCCTACTCTGTTCCAGGTGACAGGTCCTTCCCCGCGTGGATTGAATCCCTCAAAGTCAAATTTGTCTCCTACGGTGATTTCCTTGATTTTGTTGCTGACAGTAGCGACATTTGCTCCGATATGATAATAGATGTCTCCGATCGTATTGCGATGGGTCAGACTCATTTCAAGTCCTTTATTCGTGATCGTTCCGGCATTCATAGTTGGGTTTTTATCTTTTCCGGCCGAAAGAGGCATATTCACATCTAAGAGAATGTTTTTGGTTTCCTGTGTATATACATCGGCAGTGAAATTGATCCGCCCATTCAGAAAACTCATATCTACTCCGGCATTAAATGTAGACGTTTCTTCCCAGGTAAGGTTTTCCGGCGATACCCAGTTAATTCCGGACATGCCTCCCTGCCACCAGCTGGAACCCTGGGTGTAGTTTACACCGGTCCTGACTGTACGCTGTGTCCGGTAGTTCCCGATTTCCTGGTTTCCAAGTACCCCGTAGCTCCCTCTTATTTTCAGTTCGTTTACCACTTTGCGGGCTGAATTAAAAAAGTTTTCATTCATAATATTCCAACCTACGGAAACAGAAGGGAATACTCCGTAACGATGTCCGTCTGCAAAGCGGGAGGAGCCATCTCTACGGATCGAAGCAGAGATCATATAACGGGAATCGTAGCTGTACATGACACGTCCGAACAGGGAAACCAACGCGTTTTCATTGGCTTCTCCGTCTGTTGATTGTGTCCCGGAGGTTCCTCCTTTGATGGTGCTGGTACCATTCATCAGCTCGTTACGTCCGGCTTTAATGAAACGGTCATTGTATTTTTGAGCGGAATATCCTAACAAACCGGATACGGTGTGTTTGCCGAATGTATTATCATAATGTAAGGTGTTTTCTACCATCCATTGGTCTTCCCAGTCAGATCTTTCTGTTAATTGATTATCTGCCACGCTGATCCGTCCGAAGTCATGGGCTTGTGTATACTGGTAATCCCGTTGGTTATTTTTATTGATACCGACATTGAGTTTGTATTTTAATCCTTTTAATCCCAGGTCTAATTCCGCATAGGCATTCAGGAGGATATCCGTACCCCATTTCTGTTTGTCATATACGTGGAGATAGCCATAGGGATTCTCCATGTTATGCATCCAGTCTTCTGTTCCTCCGAAGCCGGCTGTGCGGTTTTCGTCATATACCGGTACCATTGGTAACTGGCGCAGAATATCTGTAATGGTCAGGTCTGTATAGGTTTGGTGCCATGTTTTGATAATGAACGTATTTCCAATTCTAAGGCGGTCTTCAAAGAAAGAAAAGGTATTTTTTGTACGGATATTAAAGGCATCGTAGCCTGTTTCTTTAATAATACCGGACTGGTTCAGATAGCTTGCAGAGACATTGTAAGTAGCTGTTTTGGTACCTCCTGAAATGGCAATGTTCGCTTTCGTTATGGGAGCTGTCCGGAATACTTCATCCTGCCAGTTGGTCCCTTTCCCCTGGAAGTTTCTGACATCGCCGGGCAGGTCATACCCGTTACGTGTCATGAAACCAATCCATTGCTGGGCATCCATAACATCCATTCTTTTGGGTAGACTCTGAATACCGGAATAGGCATTTACATTCACCTGGGTAGGCATTTCTCTGCGGCCTCCTTTTGTGGTGATCAATACGACTCCGTTTGCTGCCCGTGACCCGTAAATCGCGGCTGCGGCTGCGTCCTTCAGGATCTCCATAGAGGCAATGTCTGCCGGGTCAATCATATTGAGGTCACCATACACCCCGTCAATGACATAGAGAGGCGCATTGTTATCCAATGAACTGAGTCCACGGATATTAATATTCATTTCTTTACCCGGTTGTCCGCCCATACTGGAAACGGATACCCCTGCTATCCGTCCCTGCAAGGCACTGGCTGCGTTACGGGCTACATCGGCCTGCAAATCTTTGGATGATACGGAAGAGACAGCACCGGTCAGGTCGCTTTTCTTTACTGTACCGTATCCGATGACTACGACTTCGTCCAGCAATTCGCCATCCAATAGTTTGACGTTGATTACATTTCCGGTTCCAACCCGTATTTCCTGCTGTTGCATTCCTACATACGAAAATACAATAATGTCACCGGTTGAGGCGGTTAGAGAGTAGAATCCATCCAGGTCGGTAGTTGTACCTGTGGTAGTTCCTTTGATCATGACGGTGGCACCGATCACCGGGAAGTTGTCAGTGTCGGTAACCGTACCTGTAATAGTGCCCTGCTGTGCCCATAGTGGCGTCAAAGAGAGGCATAGCAGCGCCGGGAGTAAAGTTAAAAGTTTTCTGCTCATGTTTAAGTAAGATTATGTAAGTTGATAACTCTGGTGTAAAAGTAGAGGTTGTAACACGGGAAGAAAAGTAAAATTTTAGCACTCTGTAATACTTTCCAATCTATTTTTAAGTCTTTTTAGAACTTACTTTTGGCTACCGGTTAGCTCCCGGAATCCTATTAGCGGATCGTTACTTTCCTTGTTTTTGTTTTATTTTTACTCAAAATGGTATTATTTTATCAGATGGGAGAAATAAGATACTATCTTAAAAGATCAAAATCGTATTACTTTCTGAAAGAATAAATCTGTTTACTGGTGTGCCAGAGAGTATCCGGTATTCTTTTTGCTGTCATCCAATAGTTTTTTTCCCTCTATCCGGTAGCTTCCGGGGAGAAAAGAGTGTAGGCCGGACGTAATAAAACTACTGGCCGGCAGGAGGATTGGGTTTTATGGTATTAATAAAATCAGCTTTTGTGAAAGCGTTTTGATAGTCCGGAAGATTCAGATAATCACTTTTTTCTTACGGTAATGGGTACGGAACTCGGTCGGGGACATTCCTTTTTTCTTTTTAAAGACCCGGTTGAAATTCGATAGGTTATTAAAACCGCAGGAATAACCGATTTCCGCTACTGTGTCGGAAGAGTCAATCAGGTTACGGATGGCTGCCCCTAACCGGATATCATTCAGGAGGTCCACAAAGCTTTTGGAGGTCCGCTGTTTGATAAAGCGGCAGAAGGAGGCTTCGCTCATGTTGATCATTTCCGCTACTTCGGCCAGACGGATCTGTTGATTGTAATGATTATTTAAAAAGTCAAGGACTTTGTTGATCCGGCCACCGGATTCTTCTTTTTTATTGACGGTTTGTCCGATAAATGAGTCACTGGCCAGTTCCTGTGCATCATCGGCTATGGATAGTTCATGCAGAAGAGTTAATAATTTCAGTACGGAATAGAATCCGTCCCGTTCGCAGCTTATGGTTTTCAGGATGGGACGTACTTTCTTACAGGTTTCTTTGCCGAACGCTAATCCTTTATAAGCCCGTTCAAAGAGTACTTTTATACTGTTGAACTGGTTCTTTTCCAGTAGATCTTCCGGGATAGAAGAGGCATGGAACTGGATCGTGACTTCATAAATATTCCCGGAACTACATTCATGGTCTATCCAGGCATGTTCAAGATTCGGGTTGGTGATCAATACTAATTCTTCTTCTTCGATGGTTTCTACAGAATCGCCCACAATACGCTGGGCGCCTTTGGCATTCTCAATAAAGTTGATCTCATATTCCGGATG
The DNA here is from genome assembly GCA_021201565.1 of Tannerellaceae bacterium. Lineage (GTDB taxonomy): Bacteria > Bacteroidota > Bacteroidia > Bacteroidales > Tannerellaceae > UBA4116. The sequence continues at coordinate 170 of JAJQES010000344.1, read as the reverse complement.
TACATGGATCGGGAAATTGAAAGTGGATTTTAATCTTTCAATAACAATAAAGCAATCTTTATCAGATAAAGGGGAAATTTCTTTAAATAGTTCTGTAGCAGGGTTCATGACGCTTTTTTTAGCTGGTGTTTAATACATGTGATGGAAAATAGCCATTCAAAGTTAGAAAA
>JAJQES010000511.1 GCA_021201565.1 Tannerellaceae bacterium | reverse complement strand
TATGTAAATATCCCTCCTTGTTAAATGGATTTGTCCAGATTAAATGTTCTCCGGCCAATAGTAATTCGCCCGGCATGATGCACTCTAAATCGTCAGCCACCGGGATACCGGTAACTTCTATACGTTCCACTTCTTTTGTGGATTGACAACTTATAAATAGTTTTCTTGACAAGAGAATAGAGATAAAAATGAAAACAGGTTGAAGATTTTTCATTATATATGGATTCGTTAGTTCATAATCCGGTAAAATAAAGTTCAGGCACGGATTACACAGATCTCACAATTTTTATTAAGACTAATAACTGGGAAATCTGTGCCTGATGATAACTTTGAGAAAGAGTTTTGCCTGGGGCAAACAAACTCTATTTTTGTGTCCGGCGATCAGTGGGCCTCCAGCCAGTTCTTACCGACACCGCAATCTGCGATAAGAGGTACCCGTAGTTTGATGGCTCCTTCCATCTCTTCCAGTACGATCTCTTTTACAGTGTCCAGTTCGTCTTTATAGACGTTGAAATTCAACTCGTCATGTACCTGCAGGATCATTTTGCTTTTTAGCTTTTCTGCTTCAAAACGTTGATAGATCCGGGACATAGCCACTTTGATAATATCCGCTGCTGTTCCCTGTAAAGGAGCATTGATGGCATTCCGTTCGGCATAGCCTCTGACCACTGCGTTACCGGAGTTAATATCCGGCAGGAACCGTTTGCGTTTGAAAAGAGTTTCCACGTAGCCTTGTGATTTGGCTATTTCAATGCTGTTGTCCATATAACGTTTTACCCCGGGATAGGTCCGGAAATATCCGTCAATCAGTTCTTTCGCTTCTCCTCTGGAAATGTTTAACCGTTCGGCTAACCCAAAGACAGAAATACCGTAAATGATTCCGAAATTGGCTGTCTTTGCTTTTCTGCGCATGTCGGAAGTGACTTCCTTTACATCAATTCCGTAGATTTTAGCAGCTGTAGCCGCATGGATATCTTCTCCACTCAGGAAAGCGTCCACCATATTGGTATCTTCACTCAGATGCGCCATTAACCGTAGTTCAATTTGTGAGTAGTCCGCAGAAAAGAAAACGGATTCTTCATTTTCCGGAATGAAGGCTTTCCGGATTTCCCGGCCCAGATCGTCCCGGATGGGGATATTCTGTAAGTTCGGGTTGGTAGAACTCAACCGGCCGGTAGCAGTGACTGTCTGGTTGAATGAAGTATGTACTTTACCCGTTACCGGACTGATCAGTTCCGGAAGAGCATCTATATAGGTACTGAGTAGTTTCTTTAATCCCCGGTATTGGAGTAGCTTTGCGACAATTGGATGTTTGGAACGGAGTTTCTCCAGAATATCTTCACTGGTACTATAAATCCCGGTTTTTGTTTTTTTGATCTTCTTGTCTTCAATTTTAAGCCGGTCGAACAATACGTCTCCTACCTGACGGGTAGAGTTGATATTGAATTCCATACCTGCCATCTCATAGATCTCACTTTCCAGTTTGCGGAGTTCGGCTGTCAATAGTTCAGAAGATTGTTTCAATGCGTTTGTATCCAGTTTCACACCTACCTCTTCCATACCGGCAAGTACATAGACCAGGGGCATTTCCATATCGAAGAAAAGAGATTCCAGTCCCTGGTCTTTTAGTTCGGGAGCAAAGAAGTTTTTTAACTTCAATGTCACATCCGCATCTTCAGCGGCATATTCTGCAATCTGCTCCAGAGGAACCTGTCGCATGGTTAACTGATTTTTACCCCGCGGTCCGATCAGGTCCTGGATGGGAATGGTTTTATACCGCAGATAAGTTTCCGCCAGGTAATCCATCCCATGACGTAATTCCGGGTTGAGCAGGTAGTGAGCAATCATCGTGTCGAATAATGGACCCGCTACCTGGATATCATATTTACGAAGTACCAGAATATCAAATTTGATGTTTTGTCCGATCTTCAGAATTTTTTCATTTTGAAGGGCAGGGGAGAGGTGACCCAAAATCCGGAGGGTCTCTTCCGGATCTTCAGGAACCGGAACATACCAGGCTTCATTTTCTTTGATGGCAAACGATAAACCAACCAATCCGGCGCGTAAGGGGTCTACTCCGTCTGTTTCCGTGTCAAAAGCAAAATAATCATGACTCTCTAAAATGGCCTTTAATTGCAGTATTTTTTCCTCATTATCAGCAATATAATAGGTATGAGGAGTCGAATTTAAGTCCGCGAGAGTCGATTTTTTTTCAACGACTGGGAGATCGTTCACAAATTCTGCAAAGAGAGAGCCTTGAACCGGACCTTTTGAGTGAGACACCGGAGCGGAGTCTTTCCCTAATTTGTTAATAAAGGTTCTGAATTCTAACTCTGAATAAATCTCTATCAATTTATCTTCATCCCGCTTTGTCCGGATACATTTTTCCGGATGGAAGTCAACCGGTACATCTGTTTTGATCGTGGCGAGTAATTTAGAGAACCGGATCTGCTCGGCATTCTCTTCCACTTTTTTCCGGAGAGCACCTTTTAGCTTGTTGGTATTAGCTAATAAGTTTTCAATACTTCCAAATTCATCCAATAACTTAGCGGCTGTTTTTTCACCGACTCCCGGACATCCCGGGATATTATCGGAGGAATCTCCCATCAATCCGAGTAAATCCGTTACCTGATTGATGGAAGTAATATTGTTTTTTGCCAACACTTCAGGTATTCCCATAATTTCGTAGTCACCACCGAAGCGGGGTCGATAGATAAAAACATGTTCAGATACAAGCTGGCCATAATCTTTATCGGGGGTCATCATAAATACCTCGAACCCTTCTTTCTCTGCTACTTTGGAAATAGTTCCGATCACATCATCGGCTTCATAACCGGGAACTTCAAGCATGGGAATATTATAGGCTTTGATAATTTCTTTGATCACCGGAACTGATGCACGGATTACTTCCGGGGTTTCTTCCCGCTGTGCTTTGTAAGCTTCAAACATTTTATGCCGGAAGGTGGGGCCGGGAGGATCAAAGGCAACCGCTATATGGGTAGGATTTTCCCGTTTGAGAATATCTTCCAGTATATTGACGAACCCAAAAATGGCCGATGTATTTACTCCTTTGGAGTTGATGCGGGGATTTCTGATCAGAGCATAATAAGATCTGTATATCAGTGCATAGGCATCAATTAGAAACAATTTCATCCTTTTTTTGCTTATATATGTGAAACAATTATTTGTAAATGTACGAAAAAAGTGACTTACTCAATACTTTTTCTTACTTTTGCGCTTTGTTGGTGAAAATATGGACGTGAGAAAAATTATAGAAGAACCAATCGCTGAAGAACTCATACGTTTTAAGAAAGAATTTGCCGATTCTCTGCGGAGTGATACCTTCCGGCTCCAGGAGGCTATTGACAAAATTCTGGCTTATAGTGGTAAACATATCCGTCCGTTATTAGTCCTTCTGGTCGCTAAATCAACCGGAGGGATCACGCAACAAACCTTCGATTCGGCTATTATGCTGGAACTTCTTCATACTTCTTCTCTGGTGCATGACGATGTTATTGATGAAACAAAGGTACGTCGTGGCCAACCTTCGCTGAATGCAATTTTTGACAACCGGGTTTCAGTATTGGTCGGGGATTACATTCTTTCTTCCGCGCTGATCCGGTCTACTATGACCAATAACATGGACATTATCCGGATTGTTTCTGATGTGGGCCGCCATCTGGCAGAAGGAGAGATCCAACAAATGCAAACGGCGGATGAGACAATTCTGGATGAGGCGTGTTATATGGAAGTGATCCGCAAAAAGACGGCTGTTCTTTTGTCGGCTTGTACGGAGATCGGGGCCATTTCAGCCGGGGCTTGTGATGAATGGGTGCAAGCGGCCCGTTTGTTTGGTGAATATATAGGAATTTGTTTTCAGATTAAAGATGATATTTTTGACTATTATCCGAATGCAAATATCGGTAAGCCTACCGGGAATGATATCCGGGAGGGAAAGGTGACTCTTCCTTTATTATATGCCCTCCGCCAGGAAGAGCAGGAGGGAGGGGCTACGTATCTGGAACTTGTCAGAAGGAAAGAGTTTACTCCTGAACATGTAGAAACATTAATAGAGTTTGCCAAAGTAAAAGGGGGAGTGGAATATGCCGAAAAAGTAATGAAGGAATATCGTTTAAAAGCCATTGAAGTATTAGAAACATTTCCTCCCTCTCCATCCCGTGATAGCCTGCTGCTACTTACAGATTATATCATTGATCGTAAGAAATAATTTCCCGGATTATAACTGAATCGCTGGCGCGGAAAAATAAAAGAATTCCCCGGCTTGACCGGGGACCGCAAAAGAACTACCGTTTTCACAATTATTTGTGACTTAAGTTTGTTTCTATGCGGTCCCTGGTCAAGCCGGGGAACAAAGATACTTTTTTTAATAAGTTATTCTCCTATTTCATCTAAGAGGGCATCCCGCAGACTGCTGGCACCGATACGGAACAGATCATTAGTAAGCCATTCTTCTCCCAGCACTTCTTTAACAATAGTCATATATTGAATAGCCTCTTTAGGAGTTCGCACGCCACCGGATATTTTGATCCCTGCTTTATTTCCCGTACTGATATGGTACTGCCGGATTACCTGGCACATGGTATAAACCGCTTCGGGAGTGGCTCCGGTAAACTCTTTTCCGGTAGATGTTTTGATAAAATCAGCTCCGGAATAGAGGGCCAGAATAGAAGCTTTCCGGATAAGTTCAACCGATTGCAACGCTCCGGTTTCCAGGATTACTTTTAATTTACTTTCTCCTATAACAGATTTGATTTCCTGAATTTCTTCTACCAGTTCCCTATAGTTTTCTTCCTGTAGAAATCCCAGATTCATTACTATATCGATCTCTTCGGCACCACTACTGATTGCTAATCCGGTCTCTGCGATTTTAACTTCCGGGAATGTTTGTGAAGCGGGAAACCCACCGGCTACACAGGCTATTTTAACTTCCTGTGCAGTGAGTGCCTGTTTGACGGTTTCCACAAATAGGGGATAGACACAAATAGCAGCGACATTGGGAATATCAGGACGTGTTCCTTCAAAATCGTTTACTTTGTCCACCATTTTCCAGATTTGGTCACGGGTATCCATCGCAGATAGAGAGGTGAAATCCAGGGCACTGTGAATGAGTTTTAGATTCTCTGTTGTATAATTCCCCTCTGCCCGGGCGTCCAGTATGTTACCTACTTTTTCTTTGATTGATTCTTCTGTTCCGGCTGGTTCAAACTTGCCGAATGCTTCCTGATATCTATCCATGATTATAATTTTGTATTATTGATATGTCTTTCTTTGTCTCTGTTCGTTTTCTTTTCCAGATTTTTTGAGAAAGCGGCTGTCAAATCTACTCCGGTTTGATTGGCCAGGCACATTAATACCCAGAGTACATCTGCCATTTCATCTGCCAGGTCTCTGGTTTTATCTGATTCCTTGAAGGATTGTTCTCCATAAGTCCGGGCAATAATCCGTGCTAATTCACCTACTTCTTCGGTCAGAATTGCCAGGTTAGTCAGTTCATTAAAATAACGGACACCGTAGGTTTTGATCCACTGATCTACCTTTTCCTGCGCTTCTTTCAATGTGATCTCTTCCATTTATTCTTTGTTTTTGCTGTCTATTAAAATGGTTACAGGTCCGTCATTCAATAATTCTACTTTCATATCCGCTCCAAACGTACCTGTTTGAACAGGTTTTCCCATCTGCTTACTGATCTCTTTACAAAAAGCTTCATAGATTGGAATGGCAATTTCTGGTTTGGATGCTTTGATATAGGAGGGACGGTTTCCTTTTTTAGTCGAAGCATGTAATGTAAATTGACTTACGACTAATATATCTCCGGCTATATCTATCACTGAATGATTCATGATACCTTTTTCATCATCAAAGATACGCAGATTAACTATTTTTTTACTTAACCAATCAATATCCTCCTGATTATCAGTGTCTTCTATGCCTATAAGAATGAGTAAACCTCCTTTTATACAGGCCGTTACCTTATTGTCTATTGTGACCGAAGAGTGTTGGACCCGTTGTATAACTACTTTCATACTCCTTTGTTTAATCCACTTTTGATTAAGGAAGCTTTGGAAGGTCCTACTACTTTTTCCAGCTCTTCCAGAGAGGCTTCCCGTATTCGTTTGACACTTTTAAAGTGTCGTAAAAGTAATACTTTTGTTTTATCTCCGATGCCTTTTATTTCGTCGAGTGCTGATTTTGTTTGTGACTTGCTTCTTTTGTCTTTATGGAAAGTAATGGCAAACCGGTGGACCTCATTTTGCATCTGTTCCAATAGACGGAAAAGTGGAGTTTGTTGGACCAGACCAATAGATACCGGAGGAAACCCATATAGAAGTTCCGAGGTCCGGTGTTTTTTATCTTTTGCCAGTCCAGCAATAGGGATGGTGAGATGTAACTCATCTTCTATGACCTGGCGGACAACTTCCATTTGTCCTTTTCCTCCGTCGGTAATGATCAGGTCGGGTAGGGGCGCTTCTTCTCGCAATAGCCTTGAGTACCGCCGGTAAATCACCTCCCGCATAGAGGCATAATCATCCGGTCCCTGTACCGTACGAATGATATATTTCCGGTAGTCTTTCTTGGATGGTTTCCCCATTTTGAAGACTACACAGGCAGCAACTGCATCGCTTCCCTGTATATTTGAGTTATCAAAACATTCAATATAGGCGGGTAATTTTTCCAGTTTCAATGCTTCCTGGATTTCTTTTAGAAGTTGGACATTGCGCTGCTCCGGATTTAATTTTTCTGCTTGTTTTAGTTTATCAACTTTATATTGTTTTACATTTTGCTCGGAGAGTTGCAAAAGCTTTTTTTTATCTCCAATCTGTGGGATGGTGAATTTAACGTTCCCGGCCAATTCAATTTCCGGGTCAAACGGAACGATTATTTCTTTTGCGGTGCTTTTAAATCGTTCGCGCATTTCTACAATTCCGTAAGCCAGCAAATCTTCTTTGGTCTCTTCCAGTTTTTTCTTATACTCGAACGTATAAACCTGCACAATAAACCCATTTCCGATATGCATATAATTAATATAAGCCGAATTCCCATTTTCGGTCAGAGAAAATACATCAATGTTATTTAATGAAGGAGTTACCACAGTTGATTTAGACCGGTAGTTTTCTACAATATTGTATTTCTCTTTTACCATTTGTGCCTCTTCAAACCGCATATCGGTTGCCAATCGTTGCATATCTTCATATAGCATTTTGCTTACCTGGGTAATATTTCCTTTCAGGATTTCTCTTACCTGAAGTATATTTTGTTGGTATTCTTCTAACGTTTGAAGCCCTTCACAGGGGCCTTTACACCGTTTAATATGATATTCCAGACAAACTTTATATTTTCCCTGTGCAATACTTTCCGGAGTTAACGGATAATTACAGCTACGGATCGGATACAATTCTTTAATCATTTGTACCATTAATTTTGCTGTATAGGCGGAAGAGTAGGGGCCATAATAAAAAGATCCATCCCGAATAATGTTCCGTGTTGTAAATACCCGCGGGAAGTATTCATTTTTTACTACAATGGAAGGATAGGTTTTATCATCCTTTAGCATAACATTGTAGCGAGGCTGGTATTGTTTAATCAGACTATTTTCCAAATGCAGAGAATCTTCTTCCGTATCAACAACAATATACCGAATGTCTTTGATCTGTTTTACCAATACCCGTGTTTTAGGATAATCAGATAATTTATTGAAATAGGAGGTGACCCGTTTCTTCAGATTCTTAGCTTTTCCTACATATATAATAACACCTCTTTCATCCAGATATTGGTAACAACCTGGCTTGTCAGGAAGGATGTCAAGAATATCGGAAAGTTTCCGGGTCAATTCCTGACCGTATGTTTTCTGTAAACTATTATCAATTCTGGAACTCATTCTTTTTTACTAACTACTTTTTGAAATTGTTTCACGTGGAACATTCTTTTTTATCTTCCCAACAGAACTAATAAAATATTAATATCGCTTGGTGATATTCCTGGGATACGACTGGCCTGTGCGATTGTTTCCGGATCTATTTTAATTAGTTTTTGACGAGCTTCTGTTGAGAGTGATGGAATATTATTATAATCA
>JAJQES010000478.1 GCA_021201565.1 Tannerellaceae bacterium | reverse complement strand
TAATTACACTGTTAATATTTTGAAAATATACATCTTGTTATAAATACAATTTGTCTTTTTCTGAAATTTAATTTGTCTGCTATTTGTAATAGTAACCGATGCAGAGAGGAAAGTTTAGAGGTATTTATGGATAGCAATAAAAAAATATGTCTTAAATCGTAAAAGTACCCATAACAGTTTTAAAAATAGAAATGTTGGAAGAATAGTGTGAATTTTAAAATTTTTAGTATATTTGCATTGTCGTAATTGACAGGTTCCTGTTTTACATGGTTAAAATTATGGACAGGTATTTCTTCAAAATGTACGAATAGTAATGGAAACGCCTATTAAAATCAGCCATGTATTTATAAACAGAATAAGCATCATTCAATTCTTGCCATCCTAACATTTTACCGGTTTCGGAATTTTGTATTTCTTTAAAAATAGAAAATAGATGAACAGGAGTGATGGTAAGAATATTGGTTTGTTTTTTTATTAATAAAATGATTGCTTGGGAAAGTAGTCTTTTGTTGACTATATATAAATGTATCAAAATAGTTATTAGATGATTAGGAAAGGCCGTCCGTGAGGACCGCCTTTCTTGTTTTTTAGGAGAGTAGAACTATACGGATCAGTTTAGGCGAGAACGAAAGTATAGGTACGGTTAATCACTTCCAGTTGCCCGGAAGGACTGTGCACCTTCGATTCCTACACGGATCTATTTTTTTATGCCGGCAGATTGAGCTGTACAGCTCTGATCAACGACATACCGGATTCAATCTAACGGGATACCGGGCCCGTCGTGCTGAGCTGTACAGCTCAATCCATCAGCCTCATCGTTTCATTGACAGCTTGTTTCAGGTTGGATCATGGACTCCCTTATACATTTTCGTTTTATTTCAGGAGGGGACACTATCAGGTTTTACCGGAAAGGGTTATCTTTGTATAAATGTAAATGAGGTAAAATATGAGAGGAATAATTATAAAAAATGCCCGGATCATCAATGAAGGGAAGATATTTACCGGATCTGTTTGGGTAGAGGATGAATGGATAAAGGGAATCTATCCGGATGAACTACCGGTAGGTTGGGAATCGTGTGAAGTTATTGATGCCACCGGTAAATGGTTGTTGCCTGGTGTGATTGATGACCAGGTGCATTTCCGTGATCCGGGATTGACTCATAAAGGTGATATTCTTACAGAGAGCCGTGCGGCTGTTGCCGGTGGGGTTACCTCTTTTATGGATATGCCTAACACTGTTCCTCAAACCACAACGATAGAGGCGTGGGAAAGCAAGGTGCAGCGGGCCTCGGAAGTTTCTCTGGCCAATTATTCCTTTTTCTTTGGTGGTACGAATGATAACATGGAGGAGATCCATAAGTTGGACCGCAGCCGTGTGCCGGGCCTGAAACTGTTTCTGGGAAGTTCGACCGGAAATATGCTGGTAGACCGGAAAGAGGCGCTGGAAAAATTGTTTGGTGAGTCTGGTATGCTGATTGCGATCCATGCGGAAAAGGAAGAGATTATCCGGCGGAATATGGCTCATTTTACAAAACTATATGGAGAAGAGCTGGATATTGTATTCCATAGTAAGATCCGGAGTGAAGAGGCTTGTTATGCTTCTTCTTCGGAAGCGGTTGAACTGGCTTTACGTCTGAATACGCGTCTGCATATCCTTCATCTTTCTACGGCACGTGAGCTTTCTTTACTGGATAATAACCGTCCGGTTGGAGAAAAGCAGATCACCGGAGAGGTCTGTGTACACCATTTATGGTTTACGGACGAGGATTATCCGGTCTATGGGAACCGGATTAAATGGAATCCGGCTATTAAGCAGCGTACGGACCGGGAAGCTTTGCGGGAAGCTGTACGAAATAATACGATTGATATTGTGGCTACAGATCATGCGCCTCATTTACTTACCGAGAAAGAGGGAAGTTGTCTGAAAGCATCTTCCGGCGGACCATTGGTCCAGTACTCGTTGCAGGCGATGCTGGAACTGGCCGGACAAGGCGTGTTTAGCTTTGAGAAGGTGGTTGAGAAGATGTCACACCATCCGGCGGACTTGTTTGGAATAGACCGCCGGGGATACATCCGTCCGGGGTATTATGCGGATCTGGTATTGGTGGACCCGGTACAACCTCAGACTATTTTACCTGGGAATATCCTTTCTAAATGTGGTTGGTCACCCTTTGAAGGATATACATTTACTCACTCTATCTGGAAAACGTTTGTGAATGGAAAAGAGGTTTATGGGGATGGAAAAGTAAAAGAGGATGTAAGGGGTATGGAAGTGAGGTATATATAATTGACAATGCACAATTGACAATTTGGACGGAGGGGACCCCGTTAAACCGGAATTTCTGCTCCGGGTTATGCATCCTGGGTAAATTATCTGTTAACTCTTTATTTAAACTTCTCTTTTCTATCGAATTTGCCGTCTTCTGTGTAGAATTTCCAGGTGCCTGCTTTGCGGCCTGCATGGTGTTTTCCACGTAGTTTGAGAGACCCGTTTTCGTAGTATTCCCGGTGACGTCCGTGTAACTTCCCGTTTCTGGTTTCGGATTCGCTCCGGATGGCTCCTTCAGGATAGAATTCGCGTAATATGCTTCCCTGGAATTTCTCTACATGGAAGCGTTTTAATTCGCTCATCAGTTCCTTTTCTGTGGTTGCATCTTCGGACAAGGCTTTGTCATTTTCATCAAAGTCTTCCGGTAATTCTTCGGGAGTTAACTCTTCAAATGGTTTATAATCCATAATGTAATGGAGTGAGGCCGATTCCTGGTCACCGATCATTTGCATACTCCAATAGGGAAAGGAGAACAGAACGGACTGATTTTCCCGCATGGACTTTTTGGTCGGAGCATCCAGCATATTTTCAAGCATAGGATAGAACTTTTGTATATCGGCATAGAGGAAGAGAGTCGATTGGGAAGGATAATGGGAGTAAGTCTTTTTGAATCCCGGATTATTCTTCAACAGGAATTTCTGGTTGTAGTCTTCGATCAGGGCGAGAATGGCCCCTGGTTTATTACTGAAGATTACGTAATCATCCATATAGGTGTAGTAAGGTTTCTCGAACTTGTCAAACATCCCTCCGAAAAAGAGACGGAAAAATCCTTTCATCTCTACATATTTGATGTCATGTTTTTTATAGGTGACACTCTTTATACTGATGGGAGTACGTCCTTTGATCTTTTTCTCGATCAGATCCATATTTTTACGGGCGTCTTTGATATTTTTGGCCCGGATTGCCAGAATGAAGTCGGGTTCCTGTCCCAGGAGAGGCTCGGATTGGGATATGGCGAATTCTCCTGACATCCAGTTCAGGAAGTTTTCTTCCAGCGAAATACCAAAGAAGCTTTCCAGTTTTTTGCGGGAAGAAGCGTAGTTTTTGTATTCCTTTTCGTCTTTCTCCGCCATGATACTTTCCAGTTCTTTCACAAAACGGGCCGGATTTTCAAAACCGATGTTTGTATAGAAAGCGGTTCGTGCCGATAGGATTTCATGTGCCTTCATTTTGTGTTTGCCGGAATTCAGCAAGGCGTCAATATAAGGATCTGCATTTTCTTTTTTGTATGTATAGCCTTTTACTTCCATCTTTTCTTTGTCTGCATGAAAGTAAAGTCCTGCGAAATCCATGGAGTTGGAGAACAGTTCCATGTATTCATTTTTTTCGTCCATGTAGATGGACATAAAGGAGGGGATATATTGGTAGTTGATATAGAAACGGCAAAGTCCTTTCCCTTCTACCTGGGTTTCGGCTTCGAGATAGGTCGGCTGCATACCTATATAAGGGTTTTCCCGTTCGTTGATGGCTGCTTCTACCAACCGGAGAGTATAGGAGGCTACTACATGATTGTCAATAAAAGTGATATGCAGGCTTTCGTTGGTTTCAGTATCTTTCATTTCCAGGATCGTAAAGTCTTTGTATTGGCGGTTACTTACCTGGCTGCCGGACATCTTTATCAACGTCTCCATCTGGCTTTTCAGCAATTCCATTTTGGAAGCTTTCTGCAGGTCTATGATCATGAGGGCATCCCAATCTTTTGCCCGGGTTTTATGAAGGGAGATCAGCATGTCCCGTTTCCCTACCAGAGAAAGCAGATTTTTATTGCTATGGAGTACTGAATCCATGGATTCCACCTGTTGAGCAATTTCATCGAAGGCCTGTGCCTGTTTCAGGGCTTTCCAGGGTTCACTGCCACTGAACTTTTTCCAGTCTTTCACCGGTTCGGAAGTCTGGATAATCACTGCCGCATCCTTTGGAACGAGGTAGATCTGCCGGATGGTATTGTCTGGTGACAGATAGATCATACCGATTGAGTAAGCAATATATATGAGTAGTAATCCTCCTGTGGTCCAGCCTGCAGTTTTGAGGAGGGATTTTATTTTGATTGGGGTAATAATCTGTCCGGTTTCATGGGGTCTTTCCGGTAGGGTGTTCTTTGGGGATTCGTCCATTGCTTTCCATGTTAAAAGTCTGGCACAAAATTACAGAAAAAGAGAGAAAGATGTTCTGTTTTGATTGAGAATTGTATTTAATTGCATTTTGGAACTATATTAATTCTTTCCGGCCCTTTTATACAACTGGTTTTTTTTGTTATTTTGTAGATGAATTGCAATAAATGGACATGACAGACTGGCTTAATCATTATGTTGATCTTCCTATAACAAATCCTACATGGATCTTTTTTCTGGTTTTGCTGATTATCCTGTTCGCTCCTATGGTGTTGGGGCGGCTGCGGATACCTCATATTGTGGGGATGATCCTTGCAGGTGTGGTGATCGGTGAACATGGCTTTAATATTCTTGAAAGGGATAGCAGTTTTGAATTGTTTGGCCGTGTAGGACTTTTCTATATTATGTTTCTGGCTGGCCTGGAAATGGATATGGAGGATTTCAAGAAGAACCGTGTGAAGGGATTGGTGTTTGGTCTTTTCACTTTTTCTGTTCCTATGGTATTAGGGGTGTGGAGTAGTATGGAACTGCTTCATTACAACTTTACTACTTCGATACTTTTAGCCAGTATGTATGCTTCCCATACGCTGATAGCTTATCCGATTGTCAGCCGTTATGGATTATCCCGCTTACGGAGTGTAAGTATTACTATTGGGGGAACTGCGATCACGGTTGCGCTTGCTCTGTTGATCCTGGCGGTTATTTCGGGGATGTATAAAGGAGATATTAATCAGATGTTCTGGATTCTCCTGACAGTGAAGGTTACTATTGTGTGTTTCATACTGATTTACTGTTTACCCCGGGTGGCCCGTTGGTTTTTCCGTACGTATGAAGACAATGTAATGCAATTTATTTTTGTATTGGCGTGTGTTTTCTTAGGGGGCGGATTGTTTGAACTGGCAGGCATGGAAGGAATTCTGGGGGCCTTTATGGTGGGGCTTCTTTTAAACCGGTATATTCCTCATCTTTCACCTTTGATGAACCGGCTGGAGTTTGTGGGGAATGCATTCTTTATTCCTTATTTTCTGATTGGGGTAGGAATGATTATTGATATACGGACGCTTTTTACAGGGGGTGAGGCGTTTAGGGTGGCTCTCGTCATGACGGTAGTGGCTACGGCCAGCAAATGGCTGGCAGCCTGGTTAACTCAGAAAACATTCCGGATGCAGAAAAATGAGCGTTCACTGATGTTTGGCCTGAGTAATGCGCAGGCGGCAGCAACGCTGGCTGCGGTTTTGATTGGTAATAAGATTGAGATAGCCCCCGGTATTCCTTTGTTGAATGATGATGTATTGAATGGTACAGTGGTAATGATCCTGTTTACCTGTATCATCAGTTCGTTTGTTACTGAGCGTGCGGCCCAGCGGATCACTACCAGTGATGAAATGGATAAGATGATGGATAAGCCGGAGGAACAACAGAAAATTCTAATTCCTATCGCTAATCCGGAAACGATCGAAAACCTGATCGGGCTGGCTCTCCTGATGAAAGATCCGCGTCGCAGGGATGGGCTGATTGCTATGAGTGTCATGAACGATAATAATGATTCGGAAGCTAAATTATTGAGGAGCAGGCGGAACCTGGATCTTTCTGTGAAGGTGGCAGCCGCTGCGGATGTGGAGATGGAAACCACTATCCGGTTTGATATTAGTATTGCTTCCGGTATCCTCCATGCTCTTAAAGAGTATAATGCTACTGAGGTGGTGATCGGTTTGCACCATAAAGCATCTATTATAGATTCATTTTTAGGGGTTATGACTGAGAACCTGTTAAAGGGTACTTACCGGCAGGTAATGATTATCAAAAGTCTGATGCCGTTTAATACGCTCCGGCGGATCATTGTAGCGGTTCCTCCTAAAGCGGAGTATGAGGCGGGCTTTATTAAATGGGTGAAACGTGTTTGCCGGATGAGTAGTGCGATTGGCTGCCGTGTACATTTTTATTGTCATTCTGATACCATTCGATACCTGAAAGGATATGTCCTTAAAAAGTATCCTAAAGTAAGAGGAGAATATTCGGAACTGGATGATTGGGAAGATTTGCTACTGGTTTCCAAAGAGGTTTCTTACGATCATCTGGTGATTATTGTTACAGCCCGTCGCGGATTTATTTCGTATGACAAATCTTTTGAGAAACTTCCTATGCAGATATCCAATTATTTCAGCAATAATAGCCTGATGGTGATTTTTCCGGATCAGTTCGGAGACCCTGAAGAAATTGTTTCTTTCTCAGACCCCTGGTTGCATAGTGAATCCCAATCGTACGACCGGGTGGGCAAATGGATCACCAACCTTCCTAAAAAAGTGTTGCCGGAGAAGGACGCTTAACTCTTTATATGGACGCAATATAGCCTACTCTTTGGAAATGCTTATTTCGGGAGTATGTGAACAATCTTTTTGACTACCTGTTTTTTAGTAAATTAAAATACAAAGAACAGATATGGCGATAAAAGATAAATTACAGGCATTGGCTGGTGTGCGTGAGACACCTTGTATAACTGTTTCCCTGAATACCCATCGTACCTATCCTGCGAATGCAGTTGATCCGATTATGTTGAAAAATCTGCTCCATGAAGCTGAGAAGCAGGTCATTGAAGAATATGGAAAACGTGATACAACAGCTTTGGTAAAGAAGATCCGGGAGGTGTGTCCGGAAATTGATGAGAACTATAACCTGGATAGTCTTCATATTTTTCTTTCGGAGAGTACTAAAGAGATTATACGGATTGCATGGCATACGTATGAGGATAAGGTACAAATCGGTGACCGTTTTGATCTGCGACCGCTGATCAAGGCCTATAACCGTACGGAGGAGTATATGATCCTATTGCTTTCGCAGGGCGGAGTTCATCTATATCAGGCGATGAATGATGTGATCACTTCTGAGATTAAAGAGAGTAGTTCGCCTACGGATGTGATCGAGGCAGAAGTGTCCGGAGGTGGGTTTCCATTTGCTGAAACTCCGTGGTTTGCAGCCAATATGGTGGAGCGCAGTAACGCACCGCACATGGATAATCTGGTCAGGGAGTATTTTAACCGGATTGATAAGGCATTGATCGGGGTTTATAACAGAAATCATCAGCCTTGTATTGTGGTGTGTACTGAAGATAATTACAGCCGTTTGATGCAGGTGGCTGACCAACCTTCTGTTTATCTGGCGCATGTGCCTGTGGATTATAATCATACGGAAACGCATGCAATTGTTAAACCGGCGTGGGAAATTATCAAAGCACAACAGGCTGATAAACGGAAAGCTGCTATTCGGGAAATGGAAGAAGCAGTGGGTGAACAGGTCGTGGTTACAGATTTACAGGAAATTTACCAGGCATCTATGGATGGCCGGGGAGACCTGTTGATTGTATATGATACCTTTAGCCAGCCGGTACGTATGATAGATGACAGAACATTTGAACGGGTGGAGGATGTTGCGCAAAAAGATGTGATTGAAGATATTACCGGAATCATTGCCTGGAATGTCCTTTCTATGAATGGCCGTGTGATCTTTACCTGTGATGAGGAGATAAAAAAATTAGGGAATATTGTGCTGAAAGTAAGATTTTAAAAAAGAAAGAGGCTGTCTGAAAAAACAAACTTGTTCCCGGACTTGATCCGGGACCGCACCAGAACAAACGTTTTGTACTATTTAATAAGTATAATTAC
>JAJQES010000287.1 GCA_021201565.1 Tannerellaceae bacterium | reverse complement strand
ATACAAACAAATATAAGAGAATCCTATTACAAAAACAAATAAATAATATCTATATAAACAAAAAAACTCCCACCGGGTCTACCGGCAGGAGTTTATTATATCTGGATGTAATAAATCTGCGATCAGAATTTATAGCCTAAGGTCAATGCCAGACGGTTCAGATTGGTTTTCAGATCTGCCGGAACAGAGACAACCGGATCCACATTATCATAAATATTAGAAAAGGCATACGCGTTTTCTTTATGTTGACGGAATACATAAGCCATATCCATATAAACGTTTGGAGTAAAACGATACCCAAATCCAACTGAAACGGAATAGGTTCCTTTATCCACTGTAAAATGAGGGATTGTACCCGCAACCGGCACTTCTACCTGGTTATCCTGTAAATGAGTTTTCGCAGAACTCGTTTGATAATAACCACCCGCACGTACAGCAAACTGAGGAGTCACTTTGTATTCAGCTCCTAATCTAAAGGTATTCACCATCTGGAAATCTTCCCGTATATAATCGTTTGTATCCATTAAATAATTGGGTTCATACCCATCCCGGTCCGTAAATTTACTACTCTTATAATTAGAGAGTTCATAATCAAAACTAATCAGGGCATTCTGTCCCAGGATACCGGCTAAACTGAAAATCCATTTATCCGGAGTACGGAACCGGTAATCATACGCCTGGTTATTAGGTGTGGAATTATTCACTTCACTATTTGAAACAGCGCCTGTCTCCTGATCTACCACTTCAATTAAAGTACCGGCGGAGGCATGGAAATAGTCTGTCATCTTATACCAGGTAGGTGAGTTATAAGCGACTCCGATACGCAAATAATCAGTAGGGCGTACGATAGCTCCTATATTAAAGTTATACCCTGTCCCATCTGTTGAGAAATGATTGTCCAGGTATAAATATTCTCTGCCAAAAAAGGTTTCATCATAATTGGAAGACATCCGGTAATTTATATCCGTTACCCCGAAGGTAGCTCCTAAAAATACAATATTAGAAATATTAGTGGCAAAACTGAAATTATACTGGTCAATACCACCCCATTCTTTCACTAACCAATCTACTGTATTAGGTGCATCTATTACCCAGGTACCATTTGAGTTGAAGTTACCGAAGATGGAAGCATACTCTCCTTTAGAATCAAGGGTCTTTAAATATCCTCCTTCATATCCTAAAATCGGCATCCAGGGCAGTTGACTGTTAAAATAAGGATCATAACTTCCCTCTCTGTATATAAGCTCAGATTCCGGTATACCCCCATCATAAGTAGAAGCAATCTTTCCTACATAATCAGCCATTGAATATTCCTGTTGTCCGCTCACCCGGTAAGTCCGGTTGAAATTTTTCAGACGGTTATAGCCAAAACCAACATTCCAGCTCACAATCCCTTCATCATTGCCGGTAGGGAAATAACCTACATATCCAAAATTTCCCAGGTTGAAAGTTGTTTTATTGGCAGAGGACTGCGAACCACTCCAATCCGAACTACTGTGATACATATTCAAATTCAGAGTACCGACAATTTCAGAACTCCGGTAAATACCTAACCCGGCCGGATTAGTATGCATGGACGAGATATCTCCTCCCAATGCACCGAATGCCCCCCCCATACTCAACGCACGGGCAGATCCGTTAATATCTGTCTGAGACAATTTATAGGCATCCATCTCACCCTGGGCATACAGAGATCCCATACCCGCAACACATACAGAAATAATCAAACACGCTACTTTTTTCATGCCGTTTTATTTTCAGAAAATTAGATTTGAATAAGGGTACGAAATTCGTACCCTTATTGTAACATTCTATTTGTTTATATAGTTTTTATTTTTATCTGCGTCCACCGCCACCTGATGAGCGACTGGAACCACCACCGCCACCGCCGGAACGGGCTGCGCCTCCACTACTTCCGGAAGAAGAGCGGGACGGACTGCTGTAAGAGCCTGAAGAACGGCTACTGCTACTATTACTACTTCTGGACGGAGTATACGAGCTATTATTATTACTCCGGTTGGTAGAACTTCCACTGTTATAAGTAGAAGACCGATTGGTTCCGGAATTAGTTCCCCGGGTAGCAGACGAACCGGAAGAGCTTCCGGAAGTTCCGCTACTACTGCGGGATACCCGTGTACGGCTACCTGTACCCTCGCTGTTACCACGGGTAGAAGTAGACGAGTTAGCTCCGTTTCTTACACTATTGGATGATGACCGGCTGGTTGTTGCGGACGAACGGTCCGTTGAACGGTCGGCCGAAGAACGAACTGAAGATGAGCTACTACGAGAAGTAGAGTTGGAAGCACTGCTTCTGAGTGAACTACTGCTCCTGCTGGTTCCACTGGTGATACCTGAGCGCGATGTACTACGGCTGGAATTGGCACTACCACGACTGGCACTACTGCTACGGTTAGTTGTGTACCGTCCGGACGGGCGATGCTGATAAGCATAATGAGGACGGTGATGATAATGATGATGGTAACCACCGTACCAGCCTCCCCAGTAACCTCCATAATAGGGTGAATGCCAGTGTGACCAATACCACGGACTATGATAACCGGCATAGAATCCGCCCCATCTCCAGGACCATCCAAAGCCCCATCCGCTATAATACCAGGGGTCATACCAACCACCATAGTACCAGGGATCGTACCAACCGCCATATCCCATATTTACATTGATAGAGACATTCGTTCCTCCCTCTGTAAAATCTGTATTATATCCATACGCATAGTATCCGTCACTCAGGTACAGATCAATCTGGTCTGCTCCGGCAATAGTGATCTTACTGGGCGAATGGTAACGAATGATACGTTCTGTATATTCCGTATCTGAAGTACGTTCTCTTGTTATAGTAACATCTCCGTCTTCCTGATAAGACATTTCTGAAGTTGCAGCCGGAGTATAACGACGGTTATATTCATCCACATCACGGTCACCGGTTGTTACAGCAGATGGTACATACGCATACGCTATAACCTCCTCTTCCACTACTTCATTTGCTGGCTCTGCTTCTATATACCGGGCTTCCTGGAGCTGGTTCTTTTCCTGAACCTGTTCCTTTTTCTTAGTTTTACCGGAAGAGAAATAGACATCATCAAAGAAGACTTCCTGTGCCGTAATACCGGCCGTAACAAGAAGCATCACGAATAAAGATGTTAATCTTACGGGTTTCATACTTTGTTTCTCCTCTCCATTAATTATTAATCTAACATTGTTTCTTTCATTTGACTGGCCTTTTATAGTCAGGGTTTAATGCTTTATAGTTTATTAAGGAACAAACTTCAGCATTATACTACACAAATATAAGATTTTACCTAATATATCCAACCTTTTACAGACTATTTAACTATCTGCAACCGGACATATATAAATCCTATCTCCTTTCATTTAAAGAGATGAATCCCGGATATAGAATGCTGCAATCTCATTCTCTAAAAAACATTAAGAAGAAAATGAGGATTTATATATAGGAGCATTTCTTATCCTTTTGATTATCCGGGCTGTGTTATGATTTTGAAATAGAGAGAACGCAGATTACACAGAAAGTACAGATTAACAGATGAAACATCCCGGTTTATCGGAATAAATAATAATCAATATTCTGCGTAAATCTGCGCATTCTGCGGCCTCTTTAGCTTATTTATAAACAGGTATTATATAACAAATATTCTTTTTGTCCGGTCTTTTATTAATTTGCTAACAAACTCTCTTCTTTCCGTCCACGAGCATAAGCTGTCTGATACGGAAAAGGATCTACCTGATTGATCGTAATTTTGCTTCCGTTTTTCACACACAAAAGGCTCTTATTGTTAAGTTCCTGAGTTGTAAAATCGAACACCAGTGCCGGATTGAAATGCTGTCCATTTACACGGACCTCAAAATGAAGATGGTCCGTAGAGGCACGTCCGGTCTGGCCACTGACCGCAATCGGTTCACCGGCTTTCACACGGTCTCCCACCTTAACCAGATTCTGTGTATTATGGCTATATAAGGTTTCCAGTCCATTATAATGTCTCACAATGATCACATTCCCATACGTAGCATTCCGGCGGGACATACGCACTACCCCGTCAAAAGCGGAGACAATGGTATCCCTTCTGGATACTTTCAGGTCCACCCCTGTATGATTGCGCCGTTTTCCGGCATACTCGGATATTAATTTTGCTCCGGGAAGAGGAAAGGCATATTCTTCTTCCCGTATCCGTGACAGATCGATAACCAGTTTATTATCTTCCGCAAATAACTTTGGATCCCGTACAGTAAACTCATATTGATCAACCGGACTAAACGAATCCGTAATATCTACCCACACACCTCCTAAAAACTCTTCTTCTTCCGGCACATTTATCGTCGCCAAATGATCCAGCGGTAACTCCGGCAACTCAATAGTAACTTCCGGAAAGAAAACCGGTCTTGTCAGATATGTATGAGTTGTTTGTTGAGCAGGCTGGCAATTAGTCAAAAAAAGCAAAAACGGTATCGCAAGAAAGTAAATAAAATTATTTCTCATTTATAATATTGTTTGTTTTGCTGTACAAAGATACTTAAAACTGCGCGATTTTAACGGAAGCACCTAAATATTATTACATTTATTCACAATGTGTGCGGAAACTTTCCTTATTGCAGGTGATTCATTTTAGTTTTTTACCTTATATTTGCAAAGTTGATAGACAACGTATAATTGTAAGAAAAAATTAATCATTGTTTGAAAAAAAAGAAATTCCATGAGCACAGTAACAAATGAAAAAATGACAAACTACAGATGGAGTATTTGCGCGCTCCTCTTTGTGGCTACTACAATTAACTACCTGGACCGGCAGGTGTTATCCCTTACCTGGGACGAATTTATCAAACCCGAATTTCATTGGGACGAATCCCATTATGGACTCATCACTTCCGTATTTTCCATCGTATATGCCGCCTGTATGCTCTTTGCCGGTCGCTTTATTGACTGGATGGGGAGTAAGAAAGGATTCCTCTGGGCTATCGGAGTATGGTCAGTGGGTGCCTGCTTACATGCCGTATGTGGTATTGCAACCGAAGCCTATGTAGGTTTGGGATCAGCCGCCGAATTAGCGGCTGCGACAGGAACTACCGCCGTAGTGATTGCCACAGTGAGTATGTATTGTTTCATTGTTGCCCGGTGCGTACTGGCATTAGGGGAAGCCGGAAACTTCCCGGCAGCTATTAAGGTGACAGCTGAATATTTTCCTAAAAAAGACCGTGCATACGCGACTTCCATCTTTAATGCCGGTGCCTCTATCGGTGCCTTGTTCGCACCGTTAACTATTCCATTACTGGCTGCTCAATGGGGTTGGGAAATGGCATTTATCGTAATCGGAGGTTTAGGTTTCATCTGGATGGGCTTCTGGATATTTATGTATGATGCCCCCAGAAAAAGTAAACATGTTAACAAAGCTGAAGTAGCTTATATCGAACAGGATGTAGATGATGACAACAGAAATGCGGATGGAGAAGAAAAAGCAGGGAAAAAAATGCCGTTCTGGCAATGTTTCTCTTATAGACAAACCTGGGCATTCGCTTTTGGTAAATTCATGACGGATGGCGTTTGGTGGTTCTTCCTTTTCTGGACTCCTTCCTATCTGAATACACAGTTTGGAATCAAAACCTCAGAAGGTTTAGGGATTGCATTGATCTTTACCTTATATCTGATTACGATGCTTTCTATCTACGGAGGTAAACTGCCAACTATCATTATCAATAAAACAGGTTTAGATCCATACGCGGCTCGTATGAAAGCGATGCTTATGTTTGCTTTTGTTCCGTTATTAGTGTTATTTGCCCAGCCTCTGGGAACTATTTCACCCTGGTTACCAGTGATCATGATCGGTCTGGGAGGTGCAGCTCACCAATCCTGGTCAGCAAACATCTTCTCAACAGTAGGTGATATGTTTCCGAAAGAAGCCATTGCTTCCATCACTGGTATCGGAGGTATGGCAGGAGGTATCGGCTCTATGCTTCTTCAGTTTTCTGCAGGACAATTATTCGTATATGCAGATAAAACCAATCTACAGTTCATGGGATTTGAAGGAAAGCCTGCCGGTTACTTTATCATTTTCTGTGTCTGCGCGGTTGCCTACCTGATCGGATGGACAGTCATGAAAGCATTAGTACCTAAATACAAAGTAATCGAACTGAAATAACTGAATTTGTAATAAACAATACATACTAAAAAGTCTCCGCACTATCTGACATAGTTGCGGAGACTTTTTATTTTCAGAGAAACAGACACTGTATACATTATTTATTTATATTTGTTACAGATCAATTGTTCTCAGAAGGCATAGGACAAATTGACCCGTATCTAATAATATATGCCTGCAACTTCTTAACAATTCAGACATGAAAAAGCTTAAAAATCTCAAGTCAATGGACGCTGAAGTATTAAACAAAGAAGAGTTGAAAAAAGTAACAGGAGGATTTGATACCACTTTCTGGTTATGTATCGGACTTGATGGTATAAGTGATGGGGTTAGGTACTCCAGTGCAGAGTTTTGCATAAACGCATGCACAAAGGGATACTGTCAACAGTTTGATATGTAAAAACGATAAAAGAGGAGACTGTTCTAAAAGCAGTCTCCTCTTTTTTATATACCCCTTTAGGGGCTTAGGGATTAGTTCTTCGGAAATATAGACTTGGCAATACCCAGTTCAAGACCACGAAGTTCAGCCAATCCTCTCAAACGGCCGATACAGGAATAGCCCGGGTTTGTTTTCTTTTTAAGATCATCAATCATCTGGTGGCCATGGTCCGGACGCATTGCGATAGAACATTTACGTCTTGCCTGTAATTCCAGCAATGCTTTCATCACACCATACATATCCACATCACCTTCCAGGTGATTTGCTTCATAGAAATTTCCTTCTTCGTCCCGTTGTGTACTGCGGAAGTGTACAAAATCAATCCGGTCACCGTATCTTTCCATAATACCCGCCAGATCGTTATCACTACGTACGCCAAAGGAACCTGTACAAAGACAAAGCCCATTACTTTCATTAGGCACCTCTTCAATCAGACGTTGGAAATCCGCTTCCGTACTCAGAATCCGGGGCAATCCCAGAATAGAATAAGGAGGATCATCGGGATGGATCACCATACGTACCCCCGCCTCATCAGCAACCGGAGTAATTTCCCGCAGGAAATAGATCAGATTGGAACGCAATTGCTCAGCATCAATTCCTTTATACCGTTCAAGTTCTGCCCGGAACTGCTCTACCGTAAAGCTCTCTTCCGAACCTGGCAGACCGGCGATCATATTCCGGGTCAGCAGATGCTTATCTTCATCGGTCATACTTTCAAACCGTGCCTTCGCTTTCGCTTTTTCCTCATCCGTATATTCTTCCCGGGCGGCAGGACGTTGCAGGATATAAAGATCAAAAGCCATAAAAGCAGCCCGTTCAAAACGCAACGCCTTTGATCCGTCCGGCATTGTATAAGCCAGATCCGTCCGTGTCCAGTCCAGTACAGGCATAAAGTTATAAGTAACCACTTTTATACCGGCTGCACCCAAATTCCGGATACTCTCTTTATAGTTATCAATATACTTTTGGAAATCTCCGGTTTGTGTTTTTATATGTTCATGTACAGGTACACTCTCCACTACACTCCAGCGAAGCCCGGCCTCTTCAATCATTGCTTTCCTTTTCAGGATCTCCTCCATTGTCCAGACCTCTCCGTTCGGTATATGATGCAACGCATTTACAATACCGGTTGCACCAGCCTGGCAAATGTCCGCCAGACTTACCGGATCATTCGGTCCGTACCAGCGCCATGTTTGTTCACATAAGTACATATTTTCTTGTTTTAAGTAGTTGGTAGTTAGTAGTTGGTAGTTAGTAGAATCCGTTTCACTTATTTAATCTTTATACTTCTACTAAATGAGCGAAGCGAATGTACTACTAACTACCAGCTACTAACTACTTAAAATATAGTTAAATTGAAAACGCATCAAATCCTCCGTCGATAGGAATGACGGTTCCGGTAACAAATCCGGAAGCATCACTGGCCAGCCACTGAAGAGTTCCTAACAGCTCTTCCGGTTCTCCCAGGCGTCCAAACGGAGTATGAGCAACAATTGTTTTACAACGATCAGTTTGAGTTCCGTCCG
>JAJQES010000476.1 GCA_021201565.1 Tannerellaceae bacterium | reverse complement strand
ACATCATTCTTGTTTATATAATTCAGTTTAGAGAAATAATCAATTTCCTTAATGAAAGAAGCAAACAGATGAATATCCCAGATCATATACGTATTACGAACTTCCTGAATCCCTTCATATATTGCTCTCTGCAAGTTGGCAACAGGTTCCGGGATCGTTATTTTATCCAGTGAACCAACGGGTTTGAATTTATCCGTTTGATGCAGCCAATGACATAAACGAAATTTCATGATATGATAAAAAGGAAGATACAGCAGATAAGGCACACTATTAGAAACCATACTAATAGATGCGGAGTCATCCCCTTTCATAAAGGAAAGATATTCCTTAAAACGCTGTAAAGTAGCGCAATAATGCCTCAATGCTTCATCCAGATGAACCAGGTTCAGATTAAAAATGCCGGTTTTACTTTCATAATTTCCGATTATCTGATCCAAAGAGATCCCTAACCGGTGAGCAATCAGGGATACTTCATAAAAAGTAAAAGGTACTTCATTCCGTAACCGCCGGTAAGCAGCTTCCCTTCCTATTCCTAAGATTTCCATTACACAGGAGACAAGAGTAACCTGGTCCGGTAAAAACTCCTGTATTCTTTTAACAAAATTGCTGTTTAATATATCTTTCATATCCTTAACGTTTAAGTCATATACCTACAATCTCCCTAAACGATTCTTCTACTCTGACTGAAAAAATCAAGTTGTTTATCCTATACAAATTTAACTAATCGACAACCCCTTTTTGCTTCAATAAACAAGTATCTTTCTTTGTATCTTTTCAAATCAAGAAACAAAGTCCCAGCTTTTAGCAGAAAATAAAAATTATCCTGCACAAAGGAGTATCACTTTTTCAAATTGCAACATACATAAAACAGAATCTTCAAAAATCGAATCTACAGAGGCTACTATGAAATTTTGTTGTTAACTCAATTATTTCTATTTTCGATTCCTCTAATAAACTAAGATATGAAGATCATTAACCTGTCAGAGACAGATAGCATATTAAACCGTTTTGTCGCGGAATTACGGGATATACATATTCAGGGAGATAGTTTGCGTTTCCGGAGAAACATGGAACGTATCGGTGAGATCATGGCCTACGAGATTTCCAAAGAGTTTTCCTATACAGTAAAACACATTGAATCTCCCCTGGGTATAGCACCGGTCAGTATGCCCGGTGACCAGATAGTGCTCAGTACCATTTTACGTGCCGGAATTCCTTATCATCACGGATTTCTGAATTGTATGGATTATGCGGAAAATGCTTTTATTTCCGCTTACCGTAAATATAAAGACACACTGAAATTCGACATCCATATTGAATATATTGCTTCTCCACCATTGGATAATAAAACGCTGATTATTACAGATCCGATGTTGGCAACCGGAAGTTCTATGGAACTGGCTTATAAAGCCCTGTTAACCAAAGGAACGCCTCAACAGGTCCATCTGGCAGCCATCATTTCCAGCGAACAGGCATTGACATATCTCACCGAACAGTTACCTTTTGAGAATATCACTATCTGGACAGCGGCTATTGACACTGGCCTGGATGAACACTCCTACATAGTTCCCGGCCTGGGCGATGCCGGTGACCTGGCATACGGTGAAAAAATATAATAAAGAATACAAAATGCCACAATAACAAGATAAAATAAACAAAAAGACACCAATAGAGGAGTAAATAAAACATATTATTATTTAAAACCAATTTACGGGAATAATATATTATCACTATTCCCTGCAATCCGTATACATATTGAAACTAAAAGGCTCTTTACTCTTACATATTACAACTCTCCATCAGTTCCAACTGAATTAATGCCATAAAAAGAGCCATATAGCAATTCATTTTGAAAGATTACCACTACATTTGTAGACATTTTGTTTATATAATTAGCAATACACAAACATAAGGTCAACAAATAATGAAAAGAATAAATCATTTTAACAGCAAAAGAGGCATGTATGACCCCTCTTATGAACATGATGCATGTGGTGTTGGTATGTTAGTAAATATCAACGGAGAGAAATCACATGACATTGTAGAATCAGCCCTTAAAGTATTGGAGAATATGCGCCATAGAGGTGCCGAAGGTGCGGATAACAAAACCGGAGACGGAGCAGGTATCCTATTACAGATTCCCCATGAATTCATCCTGTTACAGGGAATTCCCGTTCCGGAAAAAGGGAAATATGGTAGTGGCATCTTCTTCCTTCCGAAAGACGAAGGTGAACGTGGGACTATTCTGAGCATCATGATCGAAGAGATTGAAAAAGAAGGATTGACCTTGATGCATTTACGAAAAGTCCCTGTAAATTCCGGGATTCTGGGAAAAGATGCCTTAGCCACCGAACCGGATATCCGCCAGGTATTTATAACCGGATGTAATGACCAGCAGGCACTCGAACTAAAACTGTATATCATCCGTAAACGGATTGAAAAAATAGTAGCAGGCAGCGAACTTGCTTCAAAAAGTGATTTCTATTGCGCTTCCCTTTCTACCCGTACCATTGTGTATAAAGGGATGTTAGAGTCCATGCAGTTACGTCATTATTTCCCGGATCTGACAAATCCGCATTTTACAACCGGTATGGCCATGGTACATTCCCGGTTCAGTACAAATACGTTTCCCACCTGGAGTCTGGCACAACCGTTCCGTCTCTTATCCCATAACGGTGAAATTAATACCGTACGGGGTAACCGTGGCTGGATGGAAGCACGCGAAAGTGTCCTGACCAACCCGGCTATTCCCAATATAGACGATGTACGTCCTATCGTGCAACCCGGCATGAGTGATAGTGCCTCTTTGGATAATGTCCTCGAGTTCTTTGTAGCTTCCGGTATGAGCCTGCCCCATGCAATGGCGATGTTAGTACCCGAAAGTTTCAACGAAAAGAATCCTATATCGGAAGAATTAAAAGCCTTTTATGAATACCATTCCATCCTGATGGAACCCTGGGACGGTCCGGCAGCTTTGCTATTCAGTGACGGCCGGTACGCAGGAGGGATGCTTGACCGCAACGGTCTGCGTCCGGCACGCTACCTGATCACCAACAACGGGATGATGATGGTAGCTTCCGAAGTCGGTGTTATGGACTTTGAACCCGGAGATATTAAGGAAAAAGGCCGTCTGCAACCGGGAAAGATTTTATTAGTAGATACCGAAAAGGGAGAAATCTACTACGATGGTGAGATCAAACAACAACTGGCGGAAGCCAAACCATACAAAACCTGGCTTGCCAATAACCGCGTAGAACTGGATGAACTAAAGTCCGGACGGAAAGTAGCAAATAAAATGGAAAACCATGCAAAACTGCTACGTGCATTCGGTTATACCCGTGAAGATGTGGAGAAGATTATCATACCGATGGCTACCGGTGGTGCCGAACCGGTCGGATCTATGGGAAACGATACTCCCTTAGCTGTTCTTTCTTCTGAACCGCAATTATTATATAATTACTTCCGCCAGCAATTTGCACAGGTAACGAACCCTCCTATTGATCCGATCCGTGAAGAATTAGTCATGAGTCTTACCGAATATATCGGAGCAGTAGGCAACAATATTTTAGTTCCGGATGAAAACCATTGTAAAATGGTACGTCTTAATCATCCCATCCTCAGCAATACACAATTGGATCTCTTATGCAACATCCGTTATAAAGGGTTCAAATCCATCAAACTTCCGATGGTATTTGAAGTAGCTAAAGGGAAAAAAGGGCTGAAAGAAGCATTGGACCTCTTGTGCAAACAAGCTGAGCAATCCGTAACTGAAGGGGTAAACTACATTATCCTGAGTGACAAAAGTGTGGACGGGAAATACGCACCTATTCCTTCTTTGCTGGCAGTCAGTGCAGTACACCATTATCTTATTTCCGTTCAGAAACGGGTACAAACCGCCCTGATTGTAGAAACCGGAGAAATGCGTGAAGTGATGCATGCAGCTCTTTTACTGGGATATGGAGCCAGTGCGCTGAATCCTTATATGGCATTTTCGATTTTGGATAGTCTGGTTACCCATCAGGAAATCCAGTTAGACTATGCAACTGCTGAAAAACATTATATTAAATCCATTTGCAAAGGATTGTTCAAAGTAATGAGTAAGATGGGTATCAGTACCATCCGGAGCTACCGGGGAGCAAAACTGTTTGAGGCAGTCGGATTGAGTGATGAACTCTCTCAGGCCTATTTCGGAAGTACGACCAGCAAAATAAGTGGCATCGGACTGGAAGAGATCACGGCAGATGTAACAGCTTTGCATCAAAAAGCATTTAATGCCCCCGTCAAAGAAATTCTTGATCACAAAGGAATTTATACGTTCCGGAAAGATGGTGAAAAGCATGCGTGGAATCCTGAAAGCATCTCCAAACTTCAATTAGCGACCCGTCTGGGAAGTTATAAAGTATTTAAAGAATACTCTAAAATAGTAGATGAAAAAGAAGAACCGATTTTCCTTCGTGACTTCTTTGATATAAAAAGAAACCCCATTCCGCTGGATAAAGTAGAACCGGCCGGTGAGATTATGAAAAGGTTCGTAACCGGAGCGATGAGTTTTGGTTCTATCAGCAAAGAGGCCCACGAAACGATGGCTATGGCAATGAATAAAATACATGGCCGCAGCAATACCGGAGAAGGAGGAGAGGATGCGACCCGGTTCATTCCACGTGAAGACGGATTATCTCTCCGCTCTGCTATCAAACAGGTAGCTTCGGGCCGTTTCGGTGTAACAGCCGAATATCTGGTAAATGCCGATGAAATCCAGATCAAGGTAGCCCAGGGTGCAAAACCGGGTGAAGGGGGCCAGCTACCGGGGTATAAAGTAAATGAGGTGATCGCGAAAACCCGTCATTCCATTCCGGGAATTTCACTTATTTCCCCTCCTCCTCATCACGATATTTATTCAATTGAAGATCTGGCACAATTGATCTTTGACCTGAAAAATGTGAACCCGAAAGCTGAGATCAGTGTCAAATTAGTTGCCGAAAGTGGTGTAGGAACGATCGCTGCCGGAGTAGCCAAAGCAAAAGCCGACCGGATTATCATTTCCGGTGCAGAAGGAGGAACCGGCGCCTCTCCGGTAAGTTCGATCCGGTATGCAGGACTACCTCCTGAACTGGGACTGTCGGAAACCCAACAGACACTGGTGATGAATAACCTCCGTGGACAGGTTCGCCTGCAAACTGACGGACAACTGAAAACCGGCAGAGACATTGTATTGATGGCTCTTCTGGGAGCTGAAGAATATGGATTTGCCACCTCAGCACTGATCGTATTAGGTTGTGTCATGATGCGTAAATGCCACCTGAATACCTGTCCGGTAGGAGTAGCTACACAAGACGAAGAACTACGGAAACGTTTCTATGGACGTCATGAATATCTGGTAAACTTCTTTACCTATTTAGCGGAAGAAATACGGGAACATCTGGCAGAAATGGGATTCACGACACTGGATGAGATCATTGGACGTACAGATCTGATTGTCCGTAAACCTTCGGATGGCGTTCGTAAACATGACCTGATTGACTTCAAACGTGTGTTACATTTCCCTGAAGAGGCCGCCGGAAATGCGATCGCGAATAAAACAACTCAGGAACATGCCATTGACATGGTAAAAGATGTCGACATTATCCGCCATGCCCGGGAGGCTATTGAAACAGGACGTGAAATATCATTGGATTATGCCATTGCCAATACAGACCGTTCTGTCGGCGCTATGCTCTCCGGTGAAATTGCAAAAAAATATGGAAATGCCGGATTACCGGATAATACATTAAATATCAAATTCAAAGGGTCAGCTGGACAAAGTTTCGGTGCTTTCCTCGCCCACGGCATCCATTTCCGCCTGGAAGGTGAAGCTAATGACTATCTTGGGAAAGGTCTCAGTGGCGGACGTATCAGCCTGATGCCCCCTGTACGTTCCACTTTTGTAGCCGAAGAGAATACGATCGCTGGTAATACACTGCTGTATGGTGCTACCAGCGGAGAGGTGTATATCAACGGACGGGTTGGTGAGCGTTTCTGTGTTCGTAACAGCGGAGCGATTGCTATCGTAGAAGGTGCCGGAGACCATTGTTGCGAATACATGACCGGCGGACGGGTGGTTGTATTAGGTAAAACCGGACGCAACTTTGCTGCAGGAATGAGTGGCGGTGTGGCCTACGTATGGAACAAAGCCGGAGACTTTGACTACTACTGTAATATGGAAATGGTAGAACTCTCCCTGATAGAAGATAGTGCCTCCCGCAAAGAACTCCACAGTCTGATCCGCAAACACTACCACTATACAGGTAGTAACCTGGCCGGTCAAATGCTGGAAAACTGGGATAAATATGTAGATGAATTCATCCAGGTAGTACCCATTGAATACAAAAAAGTACTGCAGGAAGAACAAATGAAAAAGCTACAACTGAAAATCGCAGAGATGCAGAGAGATTATTAAAATAATCAGGTAGCCAGTAGTTAGTAGTTGGTAGTTAGTAGCAAAGTCACTAATATCCAAACTATAAAAATAAATTCTACTAACTACTAACTACCAACTACTAACTACTATAAAATCATGGGCAATCCAAGAGCATTCTTAACAATAGATAGAAAAGAAGCAGGTTACAGACCTGTACACGAGAGAATAGATGACTTTAGTGAAGTAGAACAGACCCTCAACAGCAGCGACCGCCGCAAACAGGCTTCGCGTTGTATGGAGTGCGGTGTCCCTTTCTGCCACTGGGCCTGTCCGTTAGGTAACAAACAACCGGAATGGCAGGAACTCCTGTTCAAAGGACGCTGGCGCGAAGCCTATCTGGTATTGGAACAAACCTGTGACTTTCCGGAATTTACCGGACGTATCTGTCCGGCTCTTTGCGAAAAAAGCTGTGTCCTGAAACTAAGTGCAGACGCACCTGTTACCATCCGGGAAAATGAAGCGGCTATCATCGAAGCAGCCTTCCGCGAAGGATATATCCAATCGGTACAGCCGGTACGCAATGGTAAAAAAGTAGCGGTCATAGGAAGTGGGCCGGCCGGACTGGCAGCAGCCAATCAACTGAACCGGAAAGGCTATCAGGTTACTGTCTTTGAAAAAGATGAACTACCGGGCGGGCTACTCCGTTTTGGTATTCCCAACTTCAAACTCAGTAAAACGGTTATTGAACGCCGGATCAAACTGATGAAAGAAGAGGGGATTGAGTTCCGGATGAACACAATGGTGGGAAAGGAAGTCCGTGCAACAGATATAACCAATGAATATGATGCAGTTTGTGTAGCTATTGGAGCAGAAGTACCCCGTGATCTTCCGGTTGAAGGACGCACTCTTAAAGGAGTTCATTTTGCTCTCGAACTACTCGGCCAGCAAAACCGTTTACTGGAAGGGATTCAGATTCCTCCTAAACATATTATCAATGCAAAAGGAAAAAAAGTATTGGTTATAGGAGGTGGAGATACCGGAAGCGATTGCGTCGGTACGGCCAACCGCCACGGAGCCGCCAACATAACACAAATTGAAATTCTGCCTCAACCTCCTGCAAATCATAATCCGGCTACTCCCTGGCCTCTCTACCCACAGATATTGAAAACAAGCAGTAGCCACGAAGAAGGTTGTATCCGTCGCTGGAACCTGTCCACCTGCCGCTTTATAGGAGAAAAAAATATCCTGAAAGGAGTAGAAGTCGAAGAGGTGGAATGGATCACACCGGCAACAGGAGGACATCCTGTCATGAAACCTACCGGAAAAAAAGAGATCATCGAAGCCGATCTGGTATTCCTCGCTATGGGGTTTGTTCATCCAGAACAGGAAGGATTAGTAAAAGAATTAAAACTCGCGACCAACGAACGGAAAAATATCCGGGTAAATGAAAACGGTTATACAGAAACCGGCAACATCTTCGCCTGCGGAGATGCCATCACAGGAGCCAGCCTGGTCGTAACGGCTATGGCCGGAGGCCGCAAAGCTGCTGCAGCGATAGATAAATATCTTTTAAAAAATAGTTAGTAGTTGGTAGTTAGTAGTACGTTCGCTGCGCTCACTTAGTAGAAATATAAATAATAATAAGCACAGCAAGTTCCTACTAACTACCAACTACTAACTACCAACTACTTAAAAAAAATAATTATGTGTGGTAGAACAGCAAGCTTCAATATCCATCAGGGGCA